>CAYGBF010000001.1:0-1841 GCA_964348035.1 uncultured Eubacteriales bacterium
GGGCAAAGTCAGTGATACCAACTGTCGCCTGTTCGCCCTCCACTTTGATCCACTCGTGGTCTTTCGTGTAATAATAATCGTCAGGATACATGACCTTCCTCCTTCATTCCAGAACCTTAGGCGATAATCCCTAAAACTATGATAAACGGATTATATCTCGCTTCTCTTATAAAAGGGCGTAGAAACCACTTGGGCTTTTGTCCTTTTATCTCGAATCCCGACTTCGATTTCAGTCCCGATCTCCGTGCAGGTCAAGGGGAGATAGGTCAGACCGATGCTTTTCTTCAGGTACGGAGAATAAGAACCTGAGGTCACCTCAGAGATCTTATCCCCTTCTATGAAGACAGGGTAATGGGATCGGGCGATTCCGGTCTCGAGAATCTCGAACCCGACCAGCTTCCTCGTGATTCCTTCTTCTTCCTGTTTAAGGAGGGCTTCCCTGCCCAGAAAGTCCCCTTTTTTAAACTTCACGAGCCAGCCCAGCCCCGCCTCGTAGACAGTGGTCGTCTCGTCTATATCATTCCCGTATAGCATGAGCGTGGCCTCGAGGCGCAGGGTGTCTCGAGCGCCTAACCCGACTGGAATAAGCCCGCTCCCCTGTCCTTGTTCCAGGATGGCTTCCCAGATTTCTTCCGGCTGGGGTGAAAGGGTGTAGATTTCAAAACCGTCTTCTCCTGTGTAGCCAGTCCTAGAGACGAGAACCTTTTCCCCAGCGATCTCTCCCCATCTCGAACGGAAAGATTTCATCTCGTCCAGCACGATATCAGTCAAAGGCTGGAGTATCACTAACGCCCGAGGTCCCTGCAGGGCAAGCTGAGTATAGCCGCTGCTGACGTTTTTAACATCCACCGCGAATCCTTCTTTGTGGCTGAGTATCCACTCGTAGTCTTTATCGGTGTTGGACGCATTGACGACAAGGAGGTATTTCTCTGGGGATAGGCAGTAGACCAAGAGGTCATCGACAAAGGTTCCTTCGGGTGTGGTCAAAGCCGAATACTGAGCTCTGTCTGGAGTGAGACGGGAAGCATCGTTGGGTGTTAAATACTGGACAAAATCCAGAGCTTGGGCGCCAGCGATTGTTATCTCTCCCATGTGGCTGACATCGAACAATCCTGCCTTGGTTCTGACAGCCAGATGCTCATGGATAATCCCGGAAAATTCGACAGGCACCTCCCAACCGAAGAACTCGATCATCTTAGCGCCGAGGTTTTTATGGGTGGCATTCAGTCGGGTTTTTTTCATGTTGATACCTAGATGGAAACCATTTTCTACCATATAATCTCGGTCGATGCAAGATTTAAGAGCGCCATAAAAACAAGGGGAGGAAAAATTTTTGAGGACTGCCATTTTTTTTCTCAAAAAGGCGCTCGTCGGCCTTCTTCAAAGAGCAGCCCGCCCTTTTTTTCTTCGATGGATAGGCTTGTTCACAATTTTAAATTTGCTATAATATTAAGCCGTTATGATCGCCTTTAAGACCCGGCTTGCCGAACAAATTCATGAAAAACTCAGGGAAAAGTACCGCCTTACCATCGATGACATCGACATCGGTTATACGCCGGACCATAAGTTCGGAGACATCGCTCTAACCTTTCCCTTCCGGCTGGCCAAAAAGGCCGCCGTTGCGCCGAGGGAGCTGGCTCAAGAAATCCTCGCTTTTCTCTCACCCCTCGAAGGCATCGAAAAAATTGAAGTGGCTGGTCCAGGGTATATAAACCTGTTCTTAGACAGGAAAGAGTTCTTCTCCCAAAAACTCAAATCCATCGATACCCCCCCTCTCTCTCCCGAGGAGGAGAAAATCATAATCGAGCACACAAATATCAATCCCAATAAAGCGGCTCATA
>CAYGBF010000002.1:0-5461 GCA_964348035.1 uncultured Eubacteriales bacterium
GTATCAGAATTCAGGGTTCTTATTTTTTTCCCCAGAAGGCTCTTGAGTGCTTTCTGGGCGGCTTTTTTCTCGGCATTTTTTTTGGATAATCCTTTGGCTTTGGCAAGAGACTTATCTTGAGAAAGAACTTCCACGATAAAAATCTTCTTGTGATCGGGTCCTTTGGTGGTTATGGTTTTATAAACGGGAGCGGGAAGGTTCTCTTTCTGAAAATATTCCTGAAGAGCTGATTTATAGTTTTCGATGAAGAATCGTTCGACGTTTATCCTCTTAAAAAGAGATTTCAGGTGAGGGGACAAGAACCGCTCTGCCTTGAAGAGCCCCCCATCTAAGTAGATGGCGGCAATCAAGGCTTCGAAGGCCCCGGCGAGAATCGTCTTTTTCTTCCTTCCTCCACTCTTTTCTTCTCCTCTGCCCAGCCGGATCTGCTTGTCCAGTTTAATCCGCTGGGCAAAATAGGACAGAGATGATGTGCTCCCTGCTGCAGATTTGAGTTTGGAGAATTCTCCCTCTGAGAGATCCGAATAGGTTTTGTACAGGAAATCGGCGATGATCAGGCCGAGGACAGAATCACCCAAAAACTCCAAGACTTCATTGTCGCCGCTTCTTATCTGATCGTTCTCGTAGGCATAAGAGCTGTGGGTGAGGGCTTGGAGGAGAGTGTCTTTTTTTTTAAACGTGTATCCGATCCTTTTCTCGATTTGGGAAAGGTTGATCTTCATCTGAACGTTAGGCCGAATAGACGATTTTTCCTCCGACTATGGTCATCTCCGGTCCCCCCTTCAACTTCCAGCCTTGAAACGGCGTGTTTCGACTTTTGGATTTGAATCGATCGGGATCAACGACGATTTCTCTGTTGAGGTTGAGAACAGTCAAGTCTGCATCCGCACCCGGGACGATGCGACCTTTGTTTTCAAGTCCGAGGATTTGAGCAGGGGAGGAGGATATCATCTGGATAAATCGGCGGAGCGAGATAATATTCTTGTTGACGAGTCTATCCAGCAGCAGAGAGACGGCCGTCTCTAATCCGTTGATCCCGAAGGGGGCTTTATCGAATTCCACACCTTTATCATCCACAGTATGAGGAGCATGATCAGTGACAAAAGCATCTATTGTCCCGTCTTTTACGGCTTCGATCAGGGATTTCGAATCATCTTGGCTCCTGAGCGGAGGATTCACCTTCAGGTTCGTGTCGTAGTTTTCGAGGGCAGAATCATTGAGGAGAAGATGATGCGGAGTAACTTCTGTCGTGACCTTGACCTTTCTTTTTTTCGCTTCCCGAATGAAGTCCACAGCCCCTCTTACACTAAGGTGGGCGATATGAATAGGCGCCTCTGCCTTTTCTGCTAGGATAATGTCTCGAACCACGATGACTTCTTCGGCTGAAGCCGGCATCCCCCGAAGGCCAAACAGATAGGAATAATATCCTTCGTGCATCACTCCGTCTAGGGTTAAACTTTTGTCCTCACAGTGGTCGATGATGGGCGTTTCCAAATGCTTGGTATACTCGAGGGCACGGCGCATGATTTCGCTTGTTTTAACCGGAAGCCCATCATCAGAAAAAGCAACAGCACCGGATGCTACCAAATCCCCCATGTCGGTCAGCTCTTCCCCCTCGAGTTTCTTGCTGACCGCTGCGATAGGAAAAACGTTGACAGCCGCCTTCTTCTTAGCTTCGGATAAGATGTACTCGGTCACCCCACGATGGTCGTTAACCGGTGAAGTGTTGGGCATGCAAGCGACCGATGTGAATCCTCCCTTAGCCGCGGCTGAAGAGCCCGTCCGGATGGTTTCTTTATCTTCCTGTCCAGGATCGCGAAGATGGGTGTGCATGTCGATAAAGCCAGGAGCGACGACTCTTCTGGAAACATCGATGATCTTCGAGGCCTTGACTTCGATTCTTGGCTTAATCTCGATGAATTTTCCCCTGTTTATGAGAATATCCAAGGTCTCATCAGTCTCCGTGGCTGGGTCTATGACCCGTCCGTTCTTAAGCAGAAGGCTCACGCTCTTTCCCTCCTAACAAGAGATAAAGGATAGCCATCCGGACTGCGATCCCGTTCTCGACTTGTCTGAGGATCACAGATTTGACGGAGTCGGCCATATCAGCCGAGATTTCCACTCCGCGGTTTATCGGGCCAGGATGCATGATGATCGCCGATCTTCTGGCTCGTCGGAACCTTTTTCTGGTCAGACTGTAAAGGTTTCTGTATTCTCGGAGGGACGGAAAATAGTTTCTTTGCTGCCGTTCGAGCTGGATTCTGAGCATCATGATCACATCGGCATCCTTCCAGTTTTTATAAAAATCATACCCAACCCCCACACCAAGCTGCTTGAATTTTGGGGGAAGGAGGGGTGGGGGGCCGGACAGAACGACCTTTGTCCCGAGTTTATTCAGGCAAAATATGTTGGACCTGGCCACCCGACTGTGGAGGATATCTCCGGCGATAACGATCTTTAAACCTTCGAATTTCTTCTTTCTCTGCCTGATCGTGAAGGCATCGAGAAGCGCCTGAGTCGGATGCTCATGGGAACCATCACCCGCGTTAAGAACATGAGAGCGACAGAAAGTGCTGATGTAATACGGGGCTCCAGAAGAGGCATGCCTGATGATGATCGCATCCGGGTTCATGGCCTCGAGGTTCAACACCGTATCTTTAAGACTTTCCCCTTTGACCACAGCACTGGCTGACTTACTAAAATTGACGATATCGGCGCTGAGTCGTTTTGCCGCCAGCTCGAAAGAGCTCCGCGTCCGGGTGCTCGGTTCGAAAAAGAGGTTGATAATCGTTTTTCCTCTTAGGGTGGGAACCTTCTTAACCTCCCGAGTAGAGATTTCGTACATCGATTCGGCGGTGTCCAAGATGTTGAGGATTTCGGATTGGGTTAGGTTTTGTATCCCGAGAAGATGTTTGTGATTGAATGACAAAGCGTTTCTCCTATTTTATGCCGGGAGGCTCTGTGATCAGGACTTCATCGCTGTCGTCAATCTCCTTGAGTTTGACTTGGACCACCTCTCTTCTTGATGTCGGGAGGAACTTACCAACATAGTCTGCCCGTATCGGAAGTTCCCGGTGTCCCCGGTCGATCAGGACAAGGAGCTGAATTGTTTTTGGCCGCCCTAGATCGATCAAACTGTCCATGGCAGCTCGGATAGTTCTTCCGGTGAACAGGACATCATCGATGAGGAGGACATCCTTTTTGTCTACCGAGAAATCGATTTCTGTCTTCTTGACCATGTGCTGAGCTTCGATCTCCGAAAAATCATCTCGATAGAGAGTGATATCTAAGACACCCACGGGAATGTCAATCTTCTCCAGGTTTTTTATCAAGCTGCAGACTCTCTTGCTGATGTAAATCCCTCTCGTCCTGATGCCGACGATAACCAAATTTTTGAGGTTCCGGTTGCGTTCGATAATCTCTGTAGTCATCCGCTGCAGGGCGCGCTTAATCTTACGGGAATCCATTATCCTGGCTTTAATTTTTTCTTCCATGAATGGGCTCCTCGTTGTTACTCGATTTCCCAACTCTCTCGTCTAAGTTGAGCAAAACCTATCCTCTAGCGCTCTCTTCTGAACGCCGACGGTCCCTAAGACCATGCAATAAACATCACAAAAAGTCAAGAGAGGATAAGGGGCTGGAACCGATGATGACAACCAGGAAAACTAACCAGACACAAGGTCAAAAATAGGAAGAGCAGCTATCAGAATATATCAGAGAATTCGATGAGGAGTACGTTGAAAATAACGGGTTGCTGTTTCGATATCCTTGCGAATTTGGTCTGAAAGGTCTTGGGGCGAAATGAATTTCTTTTCTTCCCTGATTTTCTGCAGGAATTGGATCGTGATGTTCTTCCCATAAAGCTCTCGATTAAAACCCAGGAGGTAAGATTCGATGATGATCTGGTTATGGCCGAAAGTCGGGCGCTGTCCGATATTGGTCACTGACGGCCACGTCTTGGCGTCGATACCAGCCCTGGTGACAAAAACGCCTCGAGGGAGTATTTCATTGGGTGTCCGGATGTTGGCTGTCGGGAAACCGATACTTTTTCCGCGGGCCTGCCCTCGTATGACTTCGCCTGAAATTTCGTACGGCCTTCCCAGTAAAATATTGGCCTTTTTGACCTGTCCCTCTTGGAGCAGCGAGCGAATAAGACTGCTGCTGACGGTCGATCCATCTTTAGTCACCGAGGGCAGAGAGAAAACATGGATATCATACCTGGAGGCCAGTTGATCCAGAAGACGACTATCGCCTTGGCGTTCGTGACCAAAACGAAAATTTTTACCCACGACAACAATTTTTGCTTTCAGCAGGTTGATGAGAATTTTCTGGATAAACTCCTGGGCTGTCAATTTCGAAAATGTCTTGTCGAAAGGGATGATTAAGACCATATCCAGGTTAAATTTGCGGATTTCCTCTAGTCTTTGATCCATGGTTTGGATCAACTGAACCCTCTTTTTGCCCAGGATGGTCTCTGGATGGGGGAAGAAAGTCAGGAGGATCGAGGTTAGGTCTGACTCTTTAGCTTTTTTGATAACGAAATCGAGGATAGCCCGATGTCCCTCATGAACACCATCAAAATTGCCGAGAGCGATAATCGTCTGTTTTGAGAAAGGAGAAAGGTTCTTGAATCCATGGATGATTCTCATCGCTTCACAACTTGATGATTTTTGCTTTCTCCATGTAGCTCAGTTTAAGCTGGTGGAGGCAGGAATCCAAGAACTGCTCCTCCTCCTTTTTCAGGTTTCCGTTTGTTCGGTCCTTCATCAGGTCGAGAAGATCGATCAACCTCTTGACAAGCTCCAAATTTTTCTCCGGTTTCCCAGACTCAGGATCCTCGACCTGTCCGAGGCTGACCAAAGCCTGGGTGAAAAAGGGAAGGACGAGAGAACTAAAGTCCAAAGGGGGAATGATGATTTTTGGCTCTGCCTGTTCTTTCTCTTTTGGCTTTTCTTTTTCTTTCTTTTTTTTCTTATTCTTTTCTGTCATTTTTTCCCCCTGTTTTGATAATGGAGGTTATAGAAGCGACCAAAATGTTATTGAAGATTTGACAAAAAATATTACAATATTCTCTTTAATAAAGCAAGGGAGATGGATCATGGATGAAACGGTCGCAGCCGGGCAAAAATTTCAAAAACTGGTGGAGATTCTAGATGTTCTTAGGGGAGATGAAGGATGTCCATGGGATAGGGAACAGGATGCGAAATCTATCTGCGATTATTTTCTGGAAGAAGTGTATGAGGCGATCGATGCTGTCTATGAAGATGACCACAAAGCTCTGGCAGAAGAATTGGGCGATGTGTTGATGGAAGTGGTGTTCCTGGCCCGGATCTACAAGGAAGAACATAAATTCACGATTTCTGAATCGCTCGAGAATATCAACCAAAAGATGATCCGGAGACATCCACACGTTTTTACGAGCCGGGAAAAGAAAACTGCCCAGACAGTCATCAACGACTGG
>CAYGBF010000003.1:0-1526 GCA_964348035.1 uncultured Eubacteriales bacterium
GGCCCTGAAAGTTCGCCTTGCGAACCCGGAGAAGCTCTTCCATCCTGACACGCTTTTTGTCGAAGACATTGTCTTTGATCGAGGTTAGGACATCGGTGATCGTACCTATACCCACTCCCTGGATGTAGGAAGTGTTGTAACGAGCCCCCCCATTATGGTAGTCCAATCCTGTGTCGATGCAGTCGTCGATCAGGAGAGAAAGAAACGGCGAGGGAAGATATTCGGCGTACAAGCGTTCGATGATATTGTTGCCCTGGACTTTGATCTCGATGAAATGATCGAGCTGTTTCTGGAAGGCACCGAACAGCTCGGCCAAGGTCGAGAATTTTTCAGGCCGGCCCGTCCTCAACCCGATTTTTTTCCCTATTCTGGGGTCGACTCCGTTATTCAGCGTTATTTCCAGGACCTTGGGGAGGTTGAAGTACCCGGTCAGATTGTAATTCTCCTTACCGAAGGCACCGCTCTCCACACAGCCGCTGGTGCCGCCGTCCCGGGCATCCTCGATCGACTTCCCCTGCCTGACCAGCTCCTGGATGATAGAATCGGTGTTGAAGACTGAGGGCTGGCCGAATCCAGTCCTGACGATCTTCAAAGCTCTGCCTAAGAAACGGTCCGGTGTCTTTCGGCTTATCTGCACCATCGAGCTGGGCTGAAGAATCCTCATCTCCTCTATTACATCCAGGAGGAGGTAGGAGAGTTCGTTGACACCATCGGAACCATCGGTTTTAAGACCACCGACGTTGATCAGACAAAAATCAGTGTAGGTGCCGCTCTCCTCCGCTGTCACGCCCACTTTGGGTGGCGCCGGCTGGTTGTTGAACTTAATCCAGAAAGCCTGGAGCAGTTCCCGAGCTTTTTTCTTGGTCAGCTGTCTTTTTTGGATGTCCCTTCTGAAGAAGGGGTAAAGATGCTGGTCCAGACGTCCCGGGTTGAAGGCATCCCAGGTGTTATACTCAGTGATCACACCCAGATGGACGAACCAATAATACTGGAGAGCTTCCCAGAAATTTCGGGGCGGATGAGCCGGAACCCGGGAGCAAATCTCGGCCACCATCTCCAACTCTTTCTTTCTGATTCGATTCTTTTCCTTCTTGGCCAGAGTTCTGGCTTTAGAGGCGTGCCGTTCGGCATACATAATCAGAGAATCGGCACAGATATCCATAGCTTTGAGCTCTTCCTTCTTCGCGTAAGCCTCAGGATCAGCCAAAAAATCGAGTTTTTCTAGGCTTTTTTGGATGTCCTTTTTGAAATCAAGGAATCCCTTCCTGTAGATTTTATCATCCAAAACAGTGTGTCCTGGAGCTCTCTGCTCCATGAATTCGGTAAATACACCCGCCTGAAAGCTGTCGAGCCACTCTGCAGACATGGCGGCGAAAATCCGATCTCGGATCGACCGCCCCCGCCAGTAGGGAATGATTTCCTCCCGGTAGACTTTTCTTATCTTCTCGTCGACCGAGAAGGGAATCTTTTTCCGATCGTTGAGTATCTTGAGGTCCTTCAGGCTGTGGGCCGTTATTTCTGGGTAG
>CAYGBF010000004.1:0-10508 GCA_964348035.1 uncultured Eubacteriales bacterium
ACCCTGATAGATTGATGCCCAGAGGCCCTTTCATCAAACCGTGGAGTTTCAGCATGTGACGTCTCTCTCTCGGAAAGCGTCCTTCGGCATTGTAGTGAGCATTTGGATCTTCATACAGGGCAGATGTTCCCCTCATGCCGTTGGTTTCTTGTCCAGATTGGGAGTCGTGCGTCGGGATCAATCCCCTGGATTTCTGGTAGACGTAGGTCAAGTGGACCTGCCAGCCGGAACTGTACCGCTTGCTGAGTTTGAATTCCAGTCCATCATAATCCCTCTCTGCTCCTGGAGGATTAACTATGTAGATCTCGTTGGGGAGATAAGGATTTATCCAATCCCAGAACGTCACTTCCTGGTTGTAATCTGGATCGATGGCTGTCACGGATTCCCAGTTGGTCCAGATGAGCTGGCCGTCGTTGAGGAGGGCATCGATATCCAGTTGAGTGGCATCCACATTCTCGATGAGATTCCGGTCCCACTTCCGGATGTAGCGAAGGCCGACCGACCAGTCCTCGAAGAGCTCTCTCTCAATCCCGACGGTGACTTCATCGACATAAGGAGCTTTGAGCTTACCATCATTGTATCCTGGGTAACCTATTGTCTGTCCACCGGGCAGATTGATGGCATAAGGATCACCGACGAGGTTGCCCTCCCAGTCATAATGCTGCGCATAGTAGAACCATCCGTTCGGATGTCCGAGGTTGACCCATTCGGTGATGTTGGGCTGGATGTACCGGCCGTAGGAAGCTTTAATCAGGGTGGATCCATTCCGGAAGGGATCAAGGATTAAACCAAGTCTCGGCACGAGGTTGACCCATTTCATCGGTGTCATCGTCTCGGTGATCGACCTGTTGTAGGATAACCCCATGAATTCTTGAGGTCCTTCCTCTTCCATCTGCGGCGGCCAGATGGTGGCGTTGTACTCGAACCTGGCTCCTAAGTTTACGGTCAGCCATTTTGTCGGAGACCAGGCATCATTGACATA
The DNA here is from genome assembly GCA_964348035.1 of uncultured Eubacteriales bacterium. GTDB lineage: Bacteria > Acidobacteriota > Aminicenantia > Aminicenantales > Aminicenantaceae > CAYFXE01. The sequence continues at coordinate 983 of CAYGBF010000004.1, forward strand.
CAGGCCGACATTGTTGAAGCCTTCTTTTCTCTCGAAGTCAGTGATGTAATAGCCGTAGTTATAGAGGCCGAATTGAGCGAAATACTCCGGAAAATCGATCATATAGCTTAATCCGGTCTGAGGATCTCGGCTGAAGTTGATTTTCCAGCCTGTCCTTCCCAACTGGAGTTCGCCCCCGATCTTCAGCTCGTGCGAGCCGGCCAAGTCATCGACGAAGGCCGTGGCATTGGCGTTGAACTGATACCGGTTACGCGGATTCTCATCCAGGGCCCTGAAATAGGACCCGCTCCAGATCCCGGTCGCAACATCAAGATGGTAGGCCTGGTTAGGATCTTTTCCTTTGAACGTCAGGTTGCTTCTTACGACCGCCATTTTAAATTCTGTAAACAGGTTCGAACTAAACTGCCTGTTCCAGTGGAAATTGAAGACGTGTGTCGGACTTGTCTGGATGGCTGTGACCCCCTCGGTCTGGTCCCAATTAGCAAACCTATGGTCCAGTCTTCTGTCGGAGTAGTTGTAGGAGACGACGAATTTATTGGCCTGGTTGGGCTGGAAGGTGAATTTGAGGTAAGGATAGGGCTGCATTTCTTTGATGGCGATCGGATTGTCTGGATCATCGGCTGGGTATCCGTTCTCGAAGTAAGAAGATCTCCAGAAGCTCAGGTTGGTAAAAAACCAGAGCTTATCCCTGAGGATCGGGCCTCCGAGTGTGATTCCTGGTTCATATTCCCACTGGTTACCGCTCGTTCCCTCGACTCCTGTTCCTTCTGTGTTATCGGATTGGAGCTTCTCGTGATTGTAATAGAAGCTGGCCGATCCATGGAGAGTGTTTCCTCCTGATTTGGAAATGACGTTGATCACAGCGCCCTTGACGCTTCCGTACTCAGCCGAAAGACCACCGCTCTGGATGGAAATCTCCTCCATGACATCCATACCGAAGGAGACCAGTTGAGTCCCTGTATCTGGGTCAGCGATGTTCACGCCGTCCAGGTTGTAGGAATTTTCCTTGGTCGAGCTTCCATGGGCGACACTGCCTGTGACTCCAGGAGCCATGTTGAAATAATCACTCAATTGACGGGCAGACGGAATCGACTGGAGGAATTCAACATTCAACGACGTCACACCCTTGGTGTGCATCCTGTCGATGGTCGGCGCTTTCCCTTCAACGACGATGAATTCATCCGTTGTCCTCAAGGTCATGCTGACATCGAGGGTCACTGTCATCCCTGCAGCCACCTGTATGCCCCGTCGGACGACTTTTTCCACTCCCGGGAGCGAATAGCTCAACTCGTATTCACCGGGTGAAAGGGACACGAAGCGATACCGGCCGTTCTCTTTGGTAATCGTCTCCAGGGAAGGCACAACGACGGCGGGAGATTTCAGGACAACCGTCACCCCGGGCAAAGGCTCTCCTTCAGGAGTGAGCACAACCCCGGTGATGGATCCTGTCTGTCCAGCTTGAGCATGAATCATAGCAGGAATCAATAAAACAGCACAGAGAAAAATTAAAATCTTTCTAAGCATACGATACCTCCTTTTTTGATTTCCAAAAGCTCTTCTTATATGGGTGAATGTATCCAAGGAATTTGGATACCATAAGATTTTTATTTTTCATGCCCAGCCCAGCGCCTTCAAATTTTCACCAGAACTTCATGTAAATATTGATAGGTCGTTTAATTAGTGGGGCATATTCGAAACAATATTCAGTAAAAAAGAAAGTGATTGGAGGAATTCAGTATAAAAGGACCTCAGGTCCTTCTTGTTCAGTTTATCGATAGGCGGCGCTTTAGCTTCAACGATGATGAATTTATTTTCTGCCCTCAAACTCATGTCGATATCGATGGTCATCGTCTTTCCTGCAGGGAGATGTATCTCTTTACGGATGACTTTTTTTATGCCTGGTAAGGAATAGATCAATTCATATTCACCTGGCGGAAGCGAAGCAAAACGGTACCTGCCGTTCTCGTCGCTGATCGTTTCCAAAGAGGGGACAACGATAGCGGGGGATTCCAGGATAACAGTCACCCCTCGTAGAGGTTCTCCTTCGGGTGTTTGAACAATTCCGATGATGTTCCCAGTCTTCCCGACTCGGGCATGAATCAACGAGGGTATCAGGCAGACTGCACAAAAAAGAAGTAAAATCTTTTTAGCCATGGCACACCTCGTTTTTTGGTTTATTAGAATGCCTGCTTTTTTTGTAAACATAGTCATAGCCCTCTAACATCATTCAATTTGCATTTTTCGTGCCAAGACCTGTACTCTCCAATTTCCCCAAGAAACCAGGCCACAAGAAAAGATATTTGTCTAATATTTAGACATAATTGAGGCAAAACAAGAGACGAGTAGAGATTAGATGATTGAAATTAAAGAAAATAGGGTTGGGATGAATGATTTTGTCTAATTATCACCCAGATTGGGAGGGGAGGATTGTTGATGATCGGATCTCTAAGTCGAATCTATTTTTTAATTTTATACTTCTCAATCTTGTTGTCCAGAGTTTGACGGGTGATGCCGAGTATTCGAGCGGCATCGCTTTTGTTCCAGCCTGAGTGTCGCAGGACCCGGATGATGTGGTCCTCTTCCAGTTGTTCGAGGGACTCCAAGGGCATAGGGAGGACCTTGCCGTCAGTTCTTACGTTATGAGGGAGATCCTCCGGCTGGATAACCTTTCCATCTCCCATGACGACGGCTCTTTCGACACAATTCTTCAGTTCCCTGACATTTCCTGGCCATTCATGAGACAACAACAGCTTCTTCGCCTGGGAGGAAATCTTAACTCCCTCTCCCACAAAATGTTCAGCCAGCGGGATGATGTCTTTTTTCCGGTTCCGCAAAACAGGAAGGTCGATAACCACCACGTTCAAGCGGTAATACAGGTCTTCACGGAAATTCCCTTTCTCTACTTCTCTCGCTAGATTTTTGTTCGTGGCCGCGATAACCCGCACATCCGTTTTAAAACTCTTCGTCCCTCCTATCCGATGGAACTCTTTCTCCTCCAGTGTTCTTAAGACTTTTGCCTGCGTTTCCAGACTCATGTCCCCTATTTCGTCAAGAAAGATGGTTCCTCCGTGGGCAATCTGGAACTTACCCTGTCGAGTGCTGATGGCTCCCGTAAAAGCTCCCTTCTCATGACCAAACAGCTCGCTTTCGATCAACTCTCTTGGTATAGCTGCACAGTTGACGGCGACGAACGGTTTATCGGCTCGAGGAGAGAGCGTATGGAGGGCCTTGGCCACGATTTCCTTCCCGGTCCCTGTCAGGCCCTGGATGAGGACAGTGATATCCGAGGGGGCCACCTTTTTCATGGTGCTGAAAACCTTTTTCATCTTTGCCGATTCGCCCAGGATTTCGATCTTGGGTTTCAAAGCTTCTTCCAGTCGGATGTTCTCCTGAACCACCTGTCTGTGAAGACGGGCATTCCCCATGGCAATCCCGGCTTGGTGACAAATCGCCACCAAAAACTTAAGATCTTCCTCGGAAAAGACTCCGGCAGAGGTCCGATTATCCAAGTAGACGATTCCCAGGACTTCATCCCGGAAGCCCAGGGGAGCACAGATGGCCGACCTGATGCTGTATTCCTGGATACTTTTAGCCTTCTCGAACTGGCTGTCCTTGAGAGCGTTCATCGTCAGGATGGCGATTCCCTCCCTCTGCACTTTATGGATGATGGTTTTGCTCACTTCCAGCTTCTCCGGAGCTACCTCACTGGAGCTGTCTCGGACGAGCTCACAGGTCAGCTCTCCAGTCTTGTCATCTACGAGGGCGATAAAACCTCGCTCTGCATCCAGAGTTTTGAAAAGAGCGCTCAAGATTTCTTCGAGCAGATGATGGATATCTTCGAGATGAATGTTGATCGTTCCGCCGAACTGGTACAGCAGCATCAATCTTTGATGATCCTTGTGCAGAATGACGAAATCCTCGACATCCACATCCTCGATCGAGAAAGGAACCGTCTTCTTCGAATCAAAAGAAGCGACCTCTACGGATTCCTCGGTCATGTCTTCATTGGAGAGGAAAGTCACATCCGCAGCCGCACAGACATCTTCTTTCTGGAAGACCATGAGCGAGCTTCCCAGCGTGATCTTATCCCCGTCTTTAAGGCGGTGGCGGGAGATGATCTGGCCGTTGACCTCGACGGCATGCTTGGCGCCCAAATCGAGGATCTCGTACCCATCTTCTTTCTGGATGATTTTGGCGTGGACACGGGAGACAAAAGGATCGATGACAGTGATGTCGTTGGCCAGGCTTCTTCCTATAGTCGTCACTTCCTTAGCCAGAACAAAACTTCTGACTTGGGAGTCCAGCTGCTTCAGTATGATCTGCGCCACGGGTATTGTCCTATTTTTTCATATACCACAGTCACTAATTACGGTCAATCTGCATTAAGGTTCAGAAAGATAAGTGATAGACTACTTTTTATCCTTTATTTTTTTCCTCTCGATCAGACCGATCAGCCCAGGCAGGATGATGACTGTAGTCAGGAAGCAGGCGCCCACCCCCAGGAACATGGCTCCTCCGAGATGGCCAAAGCCTCTGAAAACAGAGAAAATCAGCGACCCGAAGGCCAGCATAGTGGTCAAAGAGGTAAGAAAAATCGCCTTCCCCGTGCTGGAAAAAACCGTCTGCACTCTTCCCTTCCCCTCGTGTTTCCAGCGATGAATGATGTGCACACCGTCGTCAATCCCGATGCCGATGATAATCGGTAGGGCCATCACATTCATGATCGTCAACTGCATGCCGGTCAGGTGCATCAACCCGACCATCCAGAACATACCCAATGCGAGAGGAATCATGGCCATCAGGGCCTTCCGCGGGCTCAAAAAATCCACACACAACAGCAGGAAGACAACGCCCAGGGTCAGCAGGGCCGCGTTCTGGCCGTCCTGACCGATGATGCGGATAAGGGCAAGGAAGACAGGAGGCATCCCGGTGGCCTTGTCACTGACTCTATCCAAATCCTCCACGAACCGGTCGAGAAATTTCGCATCCTGCCAGATATGTCCGGCAGGCAGGATCGTAATCAGGAATTGATCTCTGGTCCTGTTGCTGTACCGATCCAGGATGTTGTCCGGAAGATCTTGGATACCTATCGGCTCGTCTGAGGAAATCTTAACCACTGAAGCCTGGAAATGAGGAGCAAAATGCTGTTGGAACTGGGAGAGGCCGGCGATCAACACAGGAACATCCGTATTCATCAACTCCAGCAATTCCTGGATGATATTCCTGGAATCGGGATTGTCCGGATTTCCCACAATCTCCATGCACTTATTGTCCACCTTGTCATGTCCTCCAAGATAAGCCATATCCTGCATTTCTATGATGTTCATCTCCAGACGCTCGATCTCCTGGCGCAGACTCGGAAGGCTTTCAGGAAGCACATCTGGCTTGAGAGGAGCAGATTGAATACTCTGTCGAATCTCGAGAAGATGAGGGATTCTTTTCTGCTGCTGTTCCGGAGAGGGCAGAAAGACCGATATATCCTCGGTGATGGCCACAGAACCAAGGTCGCGGAACTCTTCTGACAGATTCCGGCTCTCTTCAACATCATCAGTCAAGACCATGGCATAGTCCATGCTCAAATCGAACTTCTCCATAATGACATCTTGGAGAGCGATCGAGGTTAGCCCCTTGGGTTCCATATTCATATAATTGTGATCGAAGGTAATTTTCAGGGCCGACCAGACCATGAAAGCGCTGATCAGGACGGAGAATATGATTGTAAAAACATAGTGTTTGCCCAGCCACTGACAGGTGTGGCCGAGCAAACGAAAACGGATATCCCGCCGGACAAACTTCTTGGCTCCTCTGTCAATCTTCCGGTCGACGCGCCGCTCTCTGAACACCAGCAAAACCGGAAGAAAAAGGAACGTGGCCAGCAGGATGGCCAGCAGGCCTATTCCGGTGACAATGCCCATCTCCTTCAAGCCGCGGGAGCGACAGATGATCAAAGCCAGGAAGGCAAAGGCCGTGGTTACGCCTCCAGTCAAGATCCCCTTCCCACTCTTGAGGAATGTCTTTTCCAGGGATCGAGAGATATTGTCTCCGGCCGACCGCCATTCGGTGAACCCTGATATCATATGGATCGAAAAATCAACCCCGAGCCCGAGGAGGATGACCGCCATCATGACCGTCATCAGGTTCAGCTGGCCGACCGCCAACAAAGCTGCCCCCAAAGCCCAGACCAAACCCAGCATGAGGTTGGATACGGCTAAGACTGGAGCTATCCACATCCTGAAAGACAGCATCAGCAGAATCAGGATGGAGACAAGGGCGATCACTGTCGTGTAGCCTAAGCTCTTGTTGACATAGACATTCTCGTCTCGTTCGACCGCGATCGTACCCGTCAAGCCAGCCTCAACATCCGGATAATCCTGTAGAAGCGCATCGACAATTCCCGCGACCGTGTCCGTAGCATCAACCAGAAGATACTGATCGACGATAGAGAAGTTGGGAATGGCGTTGAGGATAAGAGCCTTCTTATCATAGGACATAAAATAGGGCTCGCCTAAAAGAAGTCTATCCGCGACCGTTCGAACAGCCTTTTCAGAGACCTCCTCCCCACGAGCCACCTTCTGCAGCGTAAGGACCAAATTCTGGATGCCGTCCAAGAAGACAAAGGCTCCGTCCTCCTTCTCCCGAGTCGAGATCGATTCCTCCTGGCCGACATACTCCTTCTCCATCGAATTATTGATATTGAAAATCAGTCCATCCAGGTTGGGATCCATGAAGATGTCCTTGATGTTTTTTAAATCCTCCTCTTTGACCAGCATCAATCCATGGTTTCTCAGGAACTCGACCGGGGTCTTGTAATTCACACGCTGAAACATCTGTTTATCTATCTGAGACCGAAGCTCATTGATCTCGGATTGGAGTTCAGCTATTTTGGATTCTTCGTCTCCTTTTGTCTTGAGCTTTTCTATCTTTCTCTGGATCTTGTCGATTTTTTCCTGGAGAGAAGCATTCTTACTGGAATCTCTAAGCTCGGTGATACGAGGGGCAAGAACATCGGCAAATTCCTTGATGTGTTCCTCCTCGCCCTGGACGAGCACGACGAGGCTCGTCGAGGAGACGAACTCATCGATAATCTTGTTAAACTGAACCGTCCTCTTATCACCAGTCGGCAGTAGATCTGACCACTGCATGGTCACTTTGTACTGACTAGCGGACGCAGCGAAGAAAACCGTAAGGAGGGCGACAACAAGGAGCATCCTCCAGGGATGATAGGCATGCCAGCTAGCCAATTTTTTCAGGATCTTTTCTCTCATTCCTCTTCTCCTTCATCTCAACCGATTAGAAATAGACTCGAACGCGCACCAACCCTCCATCACCCATACTCCGGGCAAAGACTTTCCCCTCCCTACCGAAGTTAAAATTCAAGTAGGCGAAAACATCCACATTGTCTGAAAGGGAATAATTCAGGGTGGGGATTAAGGCTATACTGTTGTCTGAAAGGCTGTAAACGCTCGACAGGCCTAATTTCAACAGGTCTGTGATCGGATGCTGGGCAAAGACATAGACTTGATCACGGGCGACGGCTTTTTGTTCTTGGGCAAAAAGCCGCATCCAATCGTTAATCGTGTATTGTTTGTAGTCTGTTTTCCCTAAGGTATTCCGGTAATATTCGACCATCACGTATGTCTGAACATCGAGCGTGTAATCCGTGCCGATGACGAGTTCGTAGAAATCCTTGGACAGCTCCATGTTGTTATAAGCATATTCTGCCCAAACCCCGAGGCCGAGAAGCTCCCCAGCCGTGTTCACTCCAAACAGCCGCCGTTTTTCGGGCGATTCCAAAAAATTCATCTCTGATAGGTTAAATCGGGTGTAATCGTGTAAGTTCCACCTCTTCTCGATCACGATAAAGGCATAGTCAAAATGAGAAACTCTCCCTTTGAACTGGATCAGTTTAGCCGATTCTCCCCAAGTCTCATCGGGTGAATAAAGGGCTGTCACGGTGTAGGCTGTCCCGATGGGGACGTCCAGCCGGATGGCGTTGTGTCCGGGCTGTTCGTAGGTCGGGTCGAGAAGATCCTTGATGTTGAAGACATCTGTCGGATTCCAGACATACCCCGTCCCCAGAGATATCTGCTGTTTTCCGAATGTGAGGTCAAAATACTTGGGCGAAATCTTCACATAGGCGTTATCCAGAAAATTCCGGTTGGAGAATTTGAGGACATACAAAGGCCTCAAACTGGTCGGAATATCCTGGGTGATGCTGGGAGAGAGGAACTCCAGGATGTTCCAATCAGTCTTACCGTGATAGGTGATGTAATCGAAATTCGCCGCAAAGGTGATGTTGTCGGACAGCACGGATTTCAGGTCCACCCGCAATTTATTGGTGTAGAGCTGGTAGAAATCCGCTCTGACCTTGGCCCCGGAAATCTGAGATTCGAAATACCCGAACAGGTCTAAATCTATTTGAGCCGAGAGAGGAGATAGAGACACAGAAAAGATAACCAGGGCAAAAATCCATCTCTTCATTTTTTTAGTCTCCTTTCGGTAAACATCTCCGAACTCAATTCGATGTCGTATTTGATTTCGAGAATCTCCATCTCTGTCTCGGTGTTATCCTCCTGGTTGGACATGACGATTTTCATCGCTGTCGGTATGCCGTCGATGGTCTGGATATCGCTTCCGACCAGCCTCTTCAGCCATCGGTCCGGATCATCCTCATGGTAATAATCGATGACCACAGGAACAAAACTGTCTTTTATGACCCAGATGATGAGCCTTGAGTAAGACAGGTCGCTGTCCGGCACGCGGGTGAGTTCGAGCTTGTAACAGTCATACCCTTCCATCTTCTCATCCTCGAGTCTATGAGAGGTGAAATCCTCGATGAAGGCATCGCCGCTTCCCATGTCCTCGTAGGAAAAATCGCTGCCCTGCATTTTCTGCTTTTTGGCATGGGTGGCCAGCTTCCGCACCCGCTGCGTTCGAGGGAAAAACATCCAGATATCATCGGCATTGTTGAGCATCAAGACGGCCTGCCCCTTGACCCGTCGAGGCTCGAGGTAGCGGACGAGATTCTTCTCGCCCTTGTTCATGCTCCACGACTCAGAGAGAAAGGTTCTTTTCTGGCCGGAAGTGGTGACGATGGTCATCTTGGACTTGGCATAGCTCGTCTCTGGATTATACAAATCGTTGACTTTTTGGATGATCTGTTCTCCGGTCAGCTCCTGCGGGTAAGTAAGAGATGCCAGGAGTAAGATGCTGATTGTTGGTAACAGGTAATATTTTATAAAACTCCCTCTGTTTTCTGTTTTTTTTAATCCTTTGGTGTTCATGACTTATCTCCTTGGGGATTGATGTGGTCTAAAGACAGTCGCGCTGAGATTCGGTCACTCCTTTTTGTTTCTATGATCCAGGTTTAAGTTTCTCCTCTCATCCTAATATGCGGGAGGAGGAGAAATTTGTTATCACATGAAGATGTGATTTTGCCGGGTGATTTTTTATTAGGGTTTTATCCTAGTTGAGAAACTGGTTTTAGTCAATTAAATATCGAGCAAGATGGGGTCAGACCTTGAAT
>CAYGBF010000005.1:0-10945 GCA_964348035.1 uncultured Eubacteriales bacterium
ACCGCAGATTTAGGAAGATTAAAGGCCGAAGCGAGAATTTCGATAACCTCTTTGTTGGCTTTCCCATGGGCAGGAGGGGAAGGAACACTCACTCTATACTCATCCGCACCTATTCTTTCGAGCCTGCGTCTTCGAGCCCTCGGCTGGACTTTAACTGAAATCGTCCTCTTCTCTTTCCCTTTCACAGAGCCTCCACAAGTAAAGACGTTCGAACCAGCGGAAATCTATCAAAAAGACAATGCTTGTTCTCTTAACAACTGGCGGGCATACAAGGAGAGAGATTTGACGAGGAAGGAATCTATGAACAAGATGATCAGGATGATCAGGATGGGACTGATATCGATTCCTCCCAACTTTGATGGGGGGACAATCCGGCGCAGGGGCCGCATCACCGGTTCGGTCAAATAATACAGGACAACATGAACCGGGTACAGCGAAGGCACATTCACCCAAGACAGGATCGCTCGGATGATAACCACCCAGACATAGATCATCAGCAGGATGTGGATAATCCTGGCCAGAGCACCCATGAAATTGGCCAGAAGAATCATAACTCGCTATCCTGCTCTCGAGTCCATGAATACTCTCCTACGGATTAAATCCAGAGGAAAATATCAGAGACAGGAGTGCCGTCTCGACGACCTCGGGCCGAAGAGCATTCTCCCTTCCCGAAGACAGATCCTAATCGATGACATCCTTGTATTTGGCAAAGAGCTCTTTGAGCTGCTGCTTAGTGATAACATAACCACTGAGGTACAGAGAAAGGGATTGGCGGTAGGGATCATTTGATTTGACCAGAATATACTCTCTCATCAACCCCTTCCTCGATCGAGGAGAGAGCCTGATTTCGATCTCCTTATCCTTACCCGCAGGAATTTTTAGAGGAAAAGACGCCCTTTTCCCCCGGAGGAAGAAAGCCGCGTCCTTGTGAGAACATTCAACACTCAGCTCCAGCTGGCCCCGGTTCCTAATCTTTACTCGAGACTGAATCTCTTCTGTATCCAGGATCAAACCGATGTCCAGGCTGTAGCGCTCGAGATCGATCCTGGGCCGAGGGGGGACATTAATCGTCGCTATAACGGTCAATTGAGCTTGAGGCTGTTTTGGGTCGTTGGTATCGATGAAGACATATTTATTCAATCGTCCTTCAAACCCCCTGGTATTCAGCTTAACCTCGATCTTCCCGCTCTTTCCTGGGGCAATCTTGTCCTTAGATACGATGGCCGCCGTGCATCCACAGGTTGACCGAACTTTTTTGATCTCAAGAGGAGCATCTCCTTGATTGGTAAAATTAAAGACATGGGTGACGACTTTTCCTTGATCCACCCTCCCGAAGTTCCAGGAATCCTCCTTAAATTTCAATCGAGGAGCTTTCTCTCCCCAAAGCCAGAGGACAGAGAAAATAAAGATAGATAATAGGAGGATGCACTTTGTCGTTTTTTTTCTGTTCAACGGCCGCTCCATTGTTTCCTCCTCAATATTTTTTTTAAATAGTAGCATGTTTCTTCAAAAACAGCAAAACGCCTTAAGTCTCCTTGACAGGGACAGAGGCCTTCTCTATAATTTGAGTGCCCTTTCAAGCATTTTTGCTCATGAAAGCAAAAATAAGAATCATCCTTATCCTTATCGTCCTTCTCTCTTCCATTCCCGTGATAGCCCAAGATAATCCCAGCCAAATTAAAGTCGTCACCGAGCAGGCTAACATCCGGCTCAGACCAGACATAGGAAGTGTCATCATCCGACAGGTCCCCAAGGGAACCATCCTCGAATCTTGGGAAAAAACGGGAGCGTGGTACAAAGTCAAGCTGGAGGAAGGGCAGCGTCAGGTCTTCGGGTATGTCCACGAAAGCCTGGTCACGTTGATCAGCCCTCTTCCTCCGGAAAAGGTTAAAGACAAAATCAAGCCGGAGATTGAGGAACAAGAGCCGGCAGAACCGTCTCAGCCGCGAGTCGTTCCTCCCAGCCTTCCCCAATCTCAACCGACAAAACCAGTGTTTGATTTATATCTCTCTGGAGGAGGAGGTTTCGTCTTAGGGGGAGACATCAACGACGGAGCGCGGGGCCTGGCCGACTTCTACAGCGAAGCTTTGGCCGCTGAAGGGACAGGAGACGTCGATCCCGTTCGTCTGGGTCTTGTCTACGGAATCGAATTGAGTATCCCCCTCCTTCCGAATCTCTTCGTTGGGATGGGAGGGGATTACTTCGAGAGTGAGGAAACCAGCCGGGTGGAATATTCTGCCGTCGAGGGGACGAACGTGTTCAAGACGAGGCCTAAAATTCAGGCCCTTCCTCTCCGGGTCTCTCTTTCTTTCTACCCGAGCGAAACCTTCTATCTGAAGGCGGGTGTGGAGTACACCTTCGCCGAAGCCTTCTATTTTTACAGGTTCGACACAGAGAACGGCTGGGAGGAGTGGCAAGGAGAAGCCAAGGCTCAAGATTTCGGATTCCTGGGTGGATTTGGGTTCGAATGGAAGCTTTTTAAACCTGTCCGTTTCGTTATCGAGGCTTTAGGGCGATACGCCATCATCAAAGGATTTGAGGGGGAGAACACCTACCGGGATAGCACCCACCCCCCCAATACAGAAGACGGAAAGCTCTACTTTTATCAGGGCACCACTCCGAGTGGTAAGACCGTTCCCCTCCTGTTTATAAGGGAGACAGAACCGTCAGAACCTGATGTGTCTGACTTGAAGGAAGCTGCGTTGAATTTTTCCGGGTTCAGCCTTAGGGTGGGAATCAAGATCAGGTTTTAACTTTTCTTCAACAGGACCAGATGCTGAGCATGAATTCCTCGGATAAGTGGGTAGATTTCGGCTATCCTCAATCCGGCCCGGTTGGCTTCTTCCTGCAACGTCTCTTTTGATATCATCCTGATTCTCGTCTTTGTCTTCTTGATTCGTCTCCGCAGTCTTCGCTGAATCCGGTGAAAAAAAGTCCGTCTGTAAAAAGAAAGGATGATCCACTGAGAGGAAACCGCGTTGAACTCTCTCAGGATAAACTCCCGATCTTCTCTCCTGTGTAGATGATGGAAGAAACGCATGGACAGCAGAACAGAAAAGGCTCTCTTCTGAAAAGGCAAACCTTTCTTGGCATCAGCGACGACTCCGTAGTGAGGCCCGGAGGCTTTGTCCCTCTCTATCGATCGCCTCACCATAGGGAAAGAAAGATCGCTGCTGACAAGCCCTCTTCCTCGACGGCTGAGGTACTCGGAGAAGCGGCCGTAGCCGCAAGGGATGTCCAGGCTTAACTCGGAGGTCGGGCCGATCCGGTCCAGAATTTTTTCCAGTATCTTCTTCTCCCTCCAATCGACCAGCCTCTGATCCCATCCTCGGTACCTCCTCCGTTCATAATCTTCGACCTCGTGTTTATTAAAGGAGGTGTCCGGGGGCCGAGAGATATTCATTTAAAGAACACATACTTGGGACGGCCATCAACCTGAACACAATTATCATCAGACGTGATTTCTTGGCCATCCCGGCTCAGAACCTGATCGATATCTCTCGAGAAACGATGCCGACATGCAGGACCTGTCGTCCAACAGATAACAAATTCTTTTTCCTTCCGTTGGAAGGAGAATATCTCCGCTTCAGGGTGGGATTCTCGACCTAAAAACATACTCTCTTGGAGTTGGACGATGAGTGTGCTAAGGGCATAAAAACTCGGTCTTTTTCTCCAGACATGTTCTCGGCTGTCCAGGAGCCCGTACCCAGGAGCGGCCAGCTGCCACCAATAAATCCTTTCCACAAACCCGCTGGCCAGACACAGGACATAGTAACGCACAAGGTAATCAGCCTGTTCCTCCTCTGAGACGTTAGGCTTCCCTGAAGCAGGAGAGTATTTTCCTGTGCCTTTCAAGGGCCAATTGACTTCGGTGATCCACACGCCTTGTTTCCTTTTTGTGACAACGTCCACGATGGCTTTTAAAAGCGCCAGTTTCCGCGGCGTGTTCCAGCCGAACTGTTTGTTCTCCGGCGCTCCCATCCTGTCCACGTACAGAAGAGAGCTGATCCGATCGAAGGAAACCTTGTTCAGGACGGGCGGGTACAGATGAAACTCAAAATCGATGACCGCCGGCCCGACAGTCTTGACCTGGTATTTTTCCGCCAGAACAGAGGCGGGACGCGCCAGCCTCAAATACTCTTGATAATCCCAAACTCCCCATTTCGTCCGGTTCCAGGCGTGACCGATCTCAAAAAAGCCAGCCGTCCGACTGAAACGAGAAAAGACGTCCTCCAGGAAGTCTGTCCAGCGTCGAGGATCAAAAACATCCCCCCTGTTCTGGAGCAGGGCAGCTGTGAGTCCGACTCCATGAGAGAACAGCCACTTAGCAAATCTCTCATAGCGATCCAGGTTCTCTCTCTCCCAAGAGGGAATCCTCAGCAACGTTTTTTGGACCCCCATCTCACGGAGAAGATTCAGGATCTCTTCTTCCTTTCCCTCGGCTGGGGATACAGAGACACAAAATGGCTTCTCCAACCTCACCTGCTTTTGATACAGACTCTTCCGGTAGCGGCGGTACAGGGCTAGAACAGGAATCATGCGGCGGAGATTGGCGCCCAGCAAACTGAGGTAGGTTCCGCTGTGTCCGATGTGATGTCGGAGGCGCTCTTTTCGGGTAGCTACGTTATGAGGTTGATCCGCATACGGATTCCATTCAAACCGGAAAGACATCCTATTGAATCCTCAACTTTCTGGCCAGCTGTCTGAGTCTAAGCTTCTTCTTCAGTTCTATATACCATGAAAACGTCCCCTTGTTCATCCTGTACCACCACCAGAGATGTCTTCTCACCTTCGAGCCCTCGAGATACTGAGCCAAAAAAAAGGGCTGACTCTGAGGAGGAATCCCCAAGCGGATGAGGTTCTTGGTCCTCTTTAAGTGGCTGATGCGTTTTTTTACTCTGATGCGGTTGGTATCGATCATGTAAAAACAGAAGGTCTCGTCATTCTCTTTCTTAACCAGGATGTTCCCGTCTGAAAGATCGCGGTGAAGAATTCCCCTGTCATGGACGACCCGCAGGAGGGCAGCCAGCGAGGACAGCAGGGTGTGAAGCTCCGGGAGAGGAAGCCTGCGGAACAGAGCCCTGATCTCTTCGACTCCCTCTACCCTTTCACTCAAAAAATAGCCTTTTCCCAGAAAAAAACGGCCTCTTTTCTCGAGGTAAGCGACGGGATGGGGAGTGCCGATCGATCTTGCCTTAAGGATCTGAGCCCCCGACCACGCTTTCAGGGCCTTACTCCGGAGGCAGAGGCTTTTCAGCCTGTCGATTCCTCGAGGACAAAATTCCTTAACCACGATTTCGATATGGCCGCTATCCTTATGAGGAAGAGCAAGAACACCTACCCTGTTCCTCCCCTCGTGCAGGAGACGACAGTTCGGTCTCTCCAACAAGACGTCACAGTCTGACAGGGCTTCAAGGAATCGAGGAAAATCGTATTCTGAATCGAGTCTTCCGTTGAATGGAGGCAGAGAGACAGCCTGCCCGAATTCTTCCTTCAACGGCTTGCCTCCTCTGAAGGAAAGTCAAAGCGCCTTTTCAAAATATCGACTAGGAGACGGCCGATGGCTTCTGGTGAAAAATGTTGACTTACCAGGTTGTATCCTCCGTTGGCTATCCTTTTTCTCAAATCAGAATTTCGTTTCAGCGTGAGGACAGCGTGGGCCAGCTCTGAAGGATCGGGCCGAGAACACATGAATATGTTTTCCTGATGAGTAAAGACTTCTTCCACTGCCGGGGTTCGAAGAGTGATAACCGGCTTCTTCATTCCCAAGGCTTGATAGATTTTATGCGGAATAACGCGCTGTGTCTTTTCTCCTTCTCCAAATACCCCGAGACAGACAGCCGCCATGGAGATCTTCCCAGGAAGAGCTGACTGCGGCAGCCAACCCTCGAAGCATACGTTGGGCAATGAGAGCGAATGAGCTAACGCTCTGGCCTCGGGTAGAGTTTGTCCCGATCCGATGAGCCGAAACAGGATGTTCGGATCCTTGTCTGCTATAATCCTAGCGGCTTGGATGATAGTTATCACCCCATGCAGGGGGAGAAAAGATCCAAAAAAAAGCACGGTGAAACCGGTCTCTGTTTCTGATGAGGGACAATACCGGTCGCTGTCGAACCCGACCGGGAGCACTTCGATTTTTTCGGCCTTTAGACCGTACTGACGACAATAGTAATCCTTATGAGCTTGGGTGTCAGCCAGGATAAGATCTCCCTTCCTCATGGCCCAGGAATCAATCTTGAAGTTCCACCGGGCCTGCCAGGAGTCAGGCGGCTTCCTCTTCCAATCCATGATTTTCGTCTCGAAGCGAGCGGCTAAAGGATCAAACACGACTCTCTTCCGGGCAAAAGAGGCGAGAAACCTGGCTAAGGGCATATCCTTCTGACCGAACTCGGGGACAAAAAGGATATCACAGCCCTTCAGACAGCTCCGAGAGCGGAAAAAAAGCAGTGGATACCGAAGCCAAAACTTATACTTGGGGGAAAGCCTGCATTGGGAGAACTCGAGTCCGCTGGCCTTCAATCCCTTCCGGATGATCAAATTCCGGGGATACTCAGGATCATAGGCACCAAAAAAACACAGCTTCATGTTTGGCCTAAAAATAACACCCCGACCAGCCCCCTGTCAAACCTTGTTTGACGGATTGAACGCAGATAGGTTATGATAGCCCGAAGGAGAGAAACGATGGTACTCGATCCTCAACTTCTTGCCATCCTTGCCTGCCCTCTCTGTAAAACCGATGTTAAGCTGACCGCCGATGAAAAAGGCCTTAAGTGTGTGAAATGTGACCGGGTCTACGCCATAAAAAACGACATCCCCGTGATGCTCATCGAAGAGGCCAGCATTGAACCAGAAAGGGAAACCAAAGATTGATCCCTCCGGCATAAAAAAGATTCTCCTCATCAGGCTGAGAAGAATCGGGGATATCACGATGACCACGCCTGCCCTCCGTGTCCTCAGAAAATCCTTTCCTGACGCCCACATCTCTTATGTTGTGGAGCAACCCTACAAGGACCTCGTCGAGGGAAATCCAGATCTAGATGAAGTGTACGTTGTGCCGAGAAAGCAAAAGACAAGGGATTTTCTCCGGTTTTGCCGCGACCTGAGAAAAAATCAGTATGATGTGGTCCTTGATTTCCACGGGGGGCCCCGGGCCTCTTGGCTGACCTTCTTCTCCAAGGCTCGATTGAAAGTCGGGTACAGGATTAAATACAGAAATTTCATTTATGATATCGCCCTCCCGAGAAGCCGAAAAAACGGCCATTACCACAGCGTGGAAAATCACATAAACCTGGTGAAAGCACTCGGTGTGTCTGTGGCTGCCGCCCCTGATCTCTTCCTGCCGCGGGCCGATGAGGCAGAGATCCGCAAGATTTCTAAATTCATCGAGGGCCAAGGCCTCGCTGATTCCAAAAGGATTATCCTTCATATCGGGGCGGGAAACCAATTCCGGAACTGGGGAGAAGATAATATTATCGAGCTGACGACCCTCCTCGCTGGAGTTCCCGGCGTCAAGATCATTCTCATCGGTGCCGAAGAGGACAAGAGGGCCGAAAAGACCATCCTGGACCGAGGTCCATCCGGGCTCGTCTCGTTGGTCGGACGGCTCAACCTGAGGGAACTCAGAGAGCTCATCTTGAAGGCCTCGCTGTTTGTCGGGCCTGACAGCGGCCCGATGCACATCGCCGCCTCCACATCCACTCCCATAATCGCTTATTTCGGCCCCAATCTTCCAGTCTACAATTCTCCTTGGAAATCCGAGTATCTGCTGGTCGAGAAAAAGCTGGACTGCCGGCCCTGTAAACAAAGACAGTGCATCCACGAAGATTTCAGATGTATGCGTACGATCAGCCCGGAGGAGGTCTTCCGAGCTTGTCTTTCTTTATTAGAGAAAAATGCAAAATCAGCCGCAGAAACATAAAGGCAAAGGACGCTTATTCTTGATTATGATAAAAGACTGAAAAAATGCTCGAACAGATAAAACAACGGCCTGTCCTCATCTCGACTTCCCTAACGCTCGCCATCGCTTTTTTCCTTTTGTTCACCATGGTTTCCATAAGCCTCAGCCAGATCTTTCTTTTCCTGGCCTTCGTCTTATGGCTCTTTATCCTTATCCGTGATAAACAGATGCCCCGCTTCCCGTCCTTCTTCTGGCCCCTTCTGGCTTACAGCCTCCTCTCGCTCCTGTCATCTTTTTTCTCGGTCAATCCCGAGATTAGCCTAAAAGACAGTCGGGAACTCCTTCTTTTCCTCGTCATCCCCATCGTCTACTGCGGCTTCACCAAGGAAAAAACTCTCCGCCAAACTCAACTGGCATTCTTGGCCTCGGCTTGCCTCAGCATCCTGTATTCTTACTTCCTGTTTTTCTTCCGGTCTTCCCCCGGAGAACGGGTAGCCGGGTTCATGGGCCATTATATGACTCAAGCCGGACTTCTGCTCCTCTTCTGCACCATGGCTTTGAGTCTGTTCCTGTTTTCCCGGAATAAATCCCGGTATCTCTGGGGATTGGGTTTTTTCCTTGCCTTGGGAGTGCTGATCCTCACTCTGACCCGAAGCGCTTGGCTGGGGCTGGTCATAGCTGTATGTCTCCTCCTATTCCTGTATAAGCCCAAGCTCCTCATCATCGTTCCCGTGGCTCTGGGGCTCTTCCTCATCCTCAGCCCGCAGCACATCCGGCAGAGAGCCCTCAGCACGTTCAGCGCCAAGACCCCATCGAACCAATGGCGGATGGAATACATAAACGCCGGGATAAAGATCATCAAGGATTATCCTCTGTTCGGCACCGGACCAGACACGGTCGATATGGTCTTTCAGAATCCCAAGTACGGACTCTCCGAATTGGCCAAGCAGAACGTCCATCTCCACAGCAATATCATCCAGATCGCGTCCGAAAGAGGGATCCCGACCCTTATCGCCTGGATCATCTTCTTGATCTGGACATTCATTTCTCTCCTCAAACGGCTGGACAGAAACCAGGTTTCCACCTATCCTTTCGCCGCCGCCGCTTTAGCAGCTCTGTGCGGGTTTTTCACAGCCGGGCTTTTCGAGTACAACTTCGCGGATTCTGAAATCGTCACCCTTTTCTTGTACCTGATAACCCTACCGTTTGCCTTCAATCGAATCCTAAAGACAAAGACTATCAAAGAGGACGATCTCGAGTGAAAAAGCCGCGGCTAAAAAAAATCCTCCTCGCCTTTCTGGCTATCCTTCTGCTGTATGTTCTTTGGTTGGGCTTCCATGTCCTCAGGTTCCAGGTCTACAAAGGAAACTCCTCGAAGGTCTCCGAGCTTGAAATACAAGGGGCCTACCACATTCACACCGTCTTTTCCGACGGTCGAAAGACCATCGACAAGATCTCTGAGCTGGCGGCTCGGGCCTCCCTCGATTTTATCATCATCACCGACCACGGCAACCCGAACCGAGAATCGCTGGCCGAACAAGGCCGGAAGGCAGGCGTGCTCGTGCTGGCCGGTTCCGAACTCTCGACCAACCGAGGTCACCTTGTGGTCCTCGGGTTTAAACCACCGGACCAACCGTTTTCCCGAGTTGCCGAGAGGGCAGTCGAAGAGATAACCTCTGCCGGCGGGATGTCGATTATTGCCCATCCCTACTCCAAGGTGAGCTGGACCTGGGGGCCGCAGGCTGAATACTCCGGGATAGAGATCCTAAACGCCTATTCCCCTCTTCACAGAAAACTCGTCTCGATGATCCCCTATCTTCCCACGCTCCTCGTCCGCCCCGACTATTGGCTCCTTAAAATTCTCGATTCCCCCGTGAAGAACTTAAAAAAATGGGACGAAATGAACACCACTCATCCTGTCCACGGCTTTTTCAGTACAGACGCTCATCTTCTCTACCGACCGCTCTTGACCCTCTTCCAACTCCACCTTCGTCTGCGCCAGCCTCTCTCTTCGTCTTTTGAGGAAGCCCGAGACCAGGTCTTCAGAGTTTTGAGGAAGGGGCGTTTTTACTGCGCCATCGACGCCGCCGCCGAGGCCAAAGGATTCAGGTTCTGGGCGAAGACTGAGGAAGGAAATATCCCGATGGGCGCCCGGACTAAATTCCGCTTTCCTCTCCGGCTGAGGATAAAAGCTCCGTTTCCGTTTGCCAAAGAAATCCATCTGATTCATGACGGAGAAAAAATCCTGAGTTCACGTAAGAAAAACCTCACTCATGAGGTGACAGAACCTGGACTGTACAGGGTAGAAGTCTACCTCAGAGAACGGTCCCCCCTCGGGAAAAACGTGCCCTGGATTATCTCCAACCCGATTTTTCTGCGAAGGGAGCAGCCATGAAAGCAATCGAGATGAAAAGAATGGAAAAAATTATAACCAACTTTACGAAAAAAACCGTCCTCGTCCTGGGTGACCTGATGATGGATAAGTACATATGGGGTGATGTCTCCCGCATCTCTCCAGAAGCCCCGGTTCCCGTGGTTGAAGTCAGGAAAGACACACGTTGCTTGGGAGGAGCGGGGAACGTGAGCAACAACCTGGAAAGTCTCGGAGCCGCACCCCTTCAAGTGGGTGTTGTCGGGAAAGACGAAGAAGGCGAGTGGATAAAGAACAGACTTCCCGAAAACAAAGGCATCTTTGTCGATGAAAAAAGACCGACCATCGTCAAAACACGGATTATCGCCCATCAGCAGCAGGTCGTTCGGGTCGACTTGGAGCAGAAAAGCTCTATCCCGGTCAAGATGGAAAACCAGATCCTCCGGTTCATCCAGGAGGAAAAATGCGACGGCATCCTCCTCTCCGATTACAACAAGGGCACCCTCACCAAGGCGCTGATGAAAAAGCTCCTCCCGTACGCGGAGGCCAAACGGATTCCTGTCTTCGTCGATCCCAAGATCGGAAATTTTTTCTTGTTTTCTCCTGTAACCTTGATCACTCCCAACCACCACGAAGCCGAAGAAATCGTTCATCATTCTTGTCTGTCAGACACTGAT
>CAYGBF010000006.1:0-1970 GCA_964348035.1 uncultured Eubacteriales bacterium
GAACGTCAGGCTCTTGATGTGGATAGCGCGCCAGTGCTGTATGAACCGGAGGATTGGCGAGAGGGACGACTCAGCGACCAGACTCCGGCTCTGTTCCCGGCCCGATTTCAACCAACCCAGGAAGATGATGGATCACACGTTGTCCGAGACGAATCAGGAACGGCAGTGCTCAAAATGCCTAAAAATGGATTCTACTTCGATTCCATCCATGTTCCGTTAGCCAAGGCCACAACACAAAAAGATATCGATGACTGTTTGGATCAGATCGAATCCTACGACCGGCCCGATCATCTCGATAGAACTTATGAGGACCTGGCCCAGAAGGCCGAAGGCCTGCGCCAGACAACAGACTACTGTCTCGTCGGATTCTTCGGAGGACACATCTTCCAGGCCAGCCAGACTCTCCGCGGTTGGGAGCTTTTCTTGGTAGATCTTATCGAGAATCAAAAGTTTGCCGAAGCCCTGATGGATAGACTGACAGAGGTTAACATCAGAAGGTTCAAGCGCTACGCTCGAACCATCGGACCCCATGTGGATGTCATCCATTTCGAGGATGACCTGGGAATGCAGGACCGTCCGCTTATCAGCCCAGCTCTGTACCGCAAGATGGTCAAGCCCTACCAAAGAAAGCTATTCGAATTCGCCAAGTCTCGATGCCAAGCCTTTCTCCTCTACCACACAGACGGGGCTGTGGCGCCCTTGATTGCGGATTTCATCGAGATGGGAGTGGATGCCCTAAATCCTGTTCAGGTCTCTGCTGAAGGCATGGAAACTCGAACATTGAAAAAAGAATTCGGCCAGGATATCACATTCTGGGGAGCGGGGTGTGAAAGCCAGACCATCCTCCCCTCCGGTACCCTCCAGGAGATTTCGGATGAAGTCAAAAGAAGATTAGATGATCTCGCTCCTGGAGGAGGTTTTGTGTTCAGCCCGATTCATAATATCCAGGCTGGCGTTGCTCCAGAGAACATCATCACCATGTTCAAGACGGCGAGAGAATACGGTGTTTACTAGCTTCCAATAGAATATGAGGACAGCCCTATCCAAATGAATAAAAAAGGGGGAGAATCATGATTCAGATAGACGGAACATCATTAACGATTGAAGAGGTCGTCAAAGTCGCCCGGCTAAAGGAGAAGTTGGAGATTGACGAAAAAAACAAAGCTCTCGTCGATAAAAGCGCAGCCGTGGTGAATCGGTTCGTCAAAGACAAAAAAGTTGTCTACGGTATCACAACGGGCATCGGGAATTTTGCCAACGTGGTCATCCCAGAGGAAAATGTCAGGGAACTCCAGAAGAATATCATCATGTCTCATTCCTCGGGAACAGGTCCTTACATAAAGGACGAGCAGGTCAGGGCCATGATGTTGTTGCAGCTGAATTCTCTGATTCGTGGACACTCCGGGATCAGGTGGAAAACCATCGAGAGAATACTGGAATTCCTGAACAGAGATATTCTCCCCCGGGTTCCTCAGAAGGGGAGTGTCGGAGCCAGTGGAGATTTGGTCCCGTTGGCACACATGTCGGTTCCGTTGATAGGTTTGGGACAAGTCAAATACAAAGATAAAATTTGGGAAACGGCGGATGTTCTGGCAGAGCTTGATCTTCAGCCCCTGATCCTGGAGGCCAAAGAAGGTCTAGCGCTGATAAACGGCACCCAGATGATGGCCGGTGTCGGATCGCTCAACATCTATGACAGCCAGGTTTTATGTAAAACAGCCGATATCGCTGCAGCCAATTCTATCGAAGCTTTACGGGGAACGGACACACCGTTCGATCCCCGAGTATCTGATCTCAGACCCCATCCAGGTCAAAAGCTAGTTTCGGAGAACATCAAAAAACTCTTGAGGGGCAGTCAGATTCTCTTCAGTCATAAGGAATGTGAGCGGATCCAGGACGCCTATTCCCTGCGGTGTATTCCCCAAGTCCATGGAGCCACGAGAGATGCCTTGGATTACGCCAAGTCCGTC
>CAYGBF010000007.1:0-7580 GCA_964348035.1 uncultured Eubacteriales bacterium
CAAGACCATGACCAGAAGCGGTATGCAAGACGTCCCGAGAGAAACCATCACCATCATCTCTATCCGACGCGCAGATTCCGACTAAACACCACCCATCAGCCGAGTTCATCCGTATTCTCTCCTGTCAAGAGCCATGTTTGATTGGATCTTCGCCTTTTTCCACCTCTTTCTTCTTCTGGCTATCGTGATCTACGCTTTTTATTCTCTTTTTCAAGGGAATACGCTCAGGTTTGCCTTTATCATCGCCCTCCTTATCATCTACTACTTCCTCGTCCTCCACAAAAGTGTGAAACGTGAAATCGAGAGAAAGCGGAATAAGCAGCCATAGGGGAAAAAGGATGCTCACCTACTTCGCTTTTTCCGATGAATCTGGCAAATACAAGGAAGAGAGAACGGATAAGTTTATCACTAAAAATCCTTTCTACTGCCGTTCAGCCGTCCTCCTCGAAGCCGGCGAATGGTTCAAATTCCGTGACACATTTAACACCCTTAAGAAGAAATTCCTGGGCCCAGATTTCCAGCAGGATATCAAATGGTCCTACATCTGGTCTCTGTTCAAACACTTCCAGAAAAAAGAAGGCATCCCCTCCTCCAAACCGTACTATGCCCTCCGGAACATCCCCCTGGACAGCCTTGTTGAATTCATAAGGAGCGTGCTCCAGCGTCTCGCTGACAGCCATCACAGCCGGATCCTGCTCACCGTGACCTTCAACGAAAGGGACCGAACAAAGCCCTTGAAGACGAGCGAAATCGTACGTCAGCACCTGCAGCATATGTTGGGTGTAATCGATCATGAGCTGAGTAAAACCCCCGAAAGCATCTGCATCTTTTTCTTGAATCCGGAAGAACCCCGGATCGAGAGATACCAGAAAGAAGCGTTTGCCGGAATATTCGCTCAAAGTTTTTCCGACCCCTACTCCCACATCAAAGACAGCTTGAACTTCGAGCTCTCCTCCCAAAGCCTAGGCGCCCTCCTGGCGGACTACTGCGCCGGAGTGTTCAACGGCTGCCTCCGTCTCTTTCCCCAGAGCATCGATCTTTTCCGCCATCAGCTCTGGCCGAAAATTCCGGGGAGGCAGAACACAGTCCTCGGGTACGGCCTGACCGAAATCCCGAAAAACAAAAAGAACAGAGCCGTCCTCGAAGGATTACTCAAAACAATATTTCAGACCGAGGAGACCGATTACCGCGTGAGCTTGGAGGATAAGCTGAGAATCAAAAAATAGCACTCAACAGCTGTTCAGGGGCATCAGGATGCATCCCCAAAACCGTGATAGTAAACCACATTGAGATATGAAATGGATCAGGTAGGGTGTTGAGAAAACCCTAGCAGGGCCGAGCATGTCCCTGCGAAAGCAGGGACCCAAATCCTTTTTACTGGTTTCCCGCCTACGCGGGAACAAGCCTCGCTGGGGAAAGTCCGCGTGTTTTCGATGCACCCTACCTGATCCATAATAGTAACGGTTATCACGGAAATAAGGATGCTTACGGGGCATCAAAAAAAATTGCTAAACAACTTTATATCGGTTAATCTATAATGTCTTCAAAGTCAAATAACGCTTCTGTTGACTGAGACGAAAACGATCAAGAATCATGCCCCACCTTAAATCAAGCTGGCACAAAAAGACAGCTGCATCTCTCTTATCGCCTAACCTTTCTCATCAGCACCTTGTTCCTTGTCAAAACCAGCATCTGGTTTAGTCTTTATCGCGATGGAAGTCAAAATAAAGATCCGACAGCGTCAAGCATTGAGCCGTTCGCTCCTCCTTTTCCTGATCCTTATTTTGTTTGCAGCTTTTCTTGTCTTGAGTTTTGTCCAAAAGGAAGAGCCGGCGGTTGAAGAAAAACCAAAACCTCCGGAAACATCCATTCCTGCAACTCCTCTCCCTCTCGAAGTGACCAGGATCATCATCAAAAAGGGGGCTACCTTCTCGGATATCCTGAGCCCTTTCGGTTTTACACCGGCAGAGATTCATAAGCTGAGAGAAGATGTGAAGCCCGTTTACGACCTGGCCAAGATAAAGGCCGGGCAGGAGTTTAAAATCTTCTCTAACCAAGACGGAGAAGTCGTGTCTCTCGAGTATGTCCTTGATCAGGATAATATCCTTCACATCGATAAACTGAGCGGTGGATACGAGGCTGTAATCAAAAAGATTCCCTACCATCTAAAAGTCAAGACAATCTGGGGGAGTATCGAAGAGAATCTCATCTTGGCTGTCATCCGGGAAAACGAAAAGGACTTCCTGGCTTTGGCTTTGGCCGAGATTTTTGCCTGGGATATCGATTTCTACACAGATCTGCGCCAGGGTGATTCATTCAAAATCATTTTTGAAAAAAAATACCTCGAGGACAAATTCATAACTTACGGGAACATCCTGGCCGCGGAATTCACTAACCAGGGTCAGACTTACCATGCTTACCGCTTCGTCTACCCGGATACGGGAGAAGCGGATTATTTCGACTTGGAAGGGGATTCGCTCAGGAAAGAATTCCTGAAATCCCCGATCAAGTTTGCTCGGATCACCTCCCGATTCAGCTACAGTAGACGGCATCCCATCCGCAAAGTGTACCGCCCTCATTACGGAGTCGATTATGCAGCCCGTCCAGGCACTCCGGTCCAGGCCACGGCCGACGGAACAGTGACCATTGCCGGCTGGGATGGGGCCTCTGGCCGTATGATCCGGATTCGCCACAAGAATGCTTACGAAACCATGTATCTCCACCTCAGAGGCTATGCCAAAGGCATTAAAAAAGGGGCCAAGGTTCAAGGGGGGCAGGTCATCGGTTATGTGGGAACCTCCGGGGAATCAACAGGCCCTCATCTCGACTACAGGATCAAGTACAGGGGCAGCTACATCAACCCCCTCGCGTGGCGCTTCCGACCTGTTAAACCTCTCCGGAAAGAGTTTTCCGAGGAGTTCAAGGCTGAAGCCGATTGCTATCGGTTCCTGCTGGAGGCTCCGTTTATCCTGTTCGCAAGACTGTCCTTTCGCCCTTAATTTTTCTGCTTTTTGACTTTTCCAGTCGACTTAACAGTTTTCTTCGTGGATTTCGAACCGGAAGAAACGCTTTTAGATTTTTCAGAAGAGGAAGATTCTAAATCCCCACCTCCACCAGAATAAGAAAAGCGTCGAGAAGAGAGACGATGCCTGGAGACGGTTGCAAACTTCGAATCTAGGCCGAGCTCAGGACATCTCACTTCATTCTTACCGCTGGAATAGGTGATGTTCACACCCAATCTTCTGGCGATTTTCAGGTCAGGATTCCAATCCCGGATACGCATGGTGGTTCGACGTTCTGATCGAAAAACCGCTCGAACGGAGACTGCCTTTCTCTGTTTCACTGAGGTAATCTTTTTTTGGGAAGGAGCTATCTCTGCTGGACCTATTTCAACACCCTTTTTCGAAAATACTCTTTCATGCTGCTTGGCAAAAGAAGACACGATTTGATTTCTGGTATCGAGGATTTCTCTATTCCGTCTGAAAGACCAGAGAGCCTTTTGACGATATCCCTCAAGAAATGAGGGGAGATAGATTTTCTCAAGCTTCTCATTCTATTCGAGGCTCTTACCCATCTGGGCTGTTTTTAGTCTTTTTTCCTGGATTCTCGAGGCATTTAAACCTGGACTGGTGACGAGGATCACCTGTTCAGGGAGCATCTCCAGGGAACCGATGACGCGGTCATCCTCATTTTTCAGGGCGATTACGAATTTCTTGTAGATCCCTTTGATTTCTTTCGGTAAAGGAAAAGGTGTTTTGTCTTTTCTCTTTTTCTTGAGCTGATCCTTTTTTATGATCCGGCGCACCTTCTGACCACTCTTATCCCCGCCATCATAAAGATCTGGGAAGTGTTCACCCAGTGAAGGATTATTGAACATATAATAAGAATAATAATAATGATAGTAGAGATAAGGAGTCGTCCAATCCCAGAGGGCCCACGGTCTCCAGGCATAATACCCCCAGAAATTGTCCCAGGCGACCCAGGCGGGAGCAAAATCCGTTCCCGGAATCCAGAGCCATCCGTACTTACCATCCCACATCCAAAGGCCCAGATGGTGTGGAACCCATCCCCACTCTTCCTCGGGCACCCAGAAGAGCATGCCTCCTATTTCCCTCCATCGGCCGAACAGGTAAGGCTGCCAATCACCTCCAGGATGATCATTATTGGCAGGACGCCAGACAAAACCGTACAGATTGTGCAGCATCCATTCTCCATGAACTTCAGAGAATCTCTTGATAAAATAGCCTACCGGTTCGTGATATCTTCGAAGGTATTTTGGCACAAAGGCAGAGCTTTTTTGGAAAGGGCGGAGATAGATCTCGACCGATTCACTCCACTGATTCAGGTCAGGATCAGGCTGCCGCTCCTGAGAAAAAAGAATTCGATGATCGCTTGTAACTAAGCTCTTCTGCATCTTTTTTATCTTCTCAGTCTTGAGGTGGTCCGCATCCGGCCCGAAGAGAATCCGGGCCTCCCCTGAATTGACTCGGACCTCTGTGGTTCCGGCGTCTCCGGCTCTTACGGAAGCCGCAGTCTTATTTTTCATTTTCACCGCGGCCTGAGGAGTGATTACCTGAAAGACTTCCCGCGAATCATACTTCCGGTAAAAAACATAGATCTGCCCTCGCTGGAGAACAAGATTGGTCATCTTGTTATTGGAGCTGAGGCCATGAGCTAGGATGGTCTCCAGCTTCAACTCCGTGCCGGAATCAAGCCGGATACTCGTCCCGGTATCAAACAGGATCTCGCATCCTCTCTCAGACGTCAGAATCGTATCCCCTGCCCAAACGGGAAGATTTAAAACCGCAATCTCCGGCTCTTTTTCGCTCCTCCTCAGGACAACAGCATCCAGACCGTCGTTCTTGACATCAACCCCACTGATGTGACCGAAGTACATATCTAGCTTTGGGGAATAGACGAATCTGTACAGAGACTTGGACAACAAGGATGAGGGGAAAATCAGAAAGACAGTAAGGATTAGCCCGATTTTGAATCTTATGTTCCTCATCTTATCCCTCCTTTTGACGGATACATTATACCAAAAGTGCAAATTTCGTGCCATCTCGGCAACGAGTATTTTCTCGGCAGAAAGGCCTCATCTGTCCTCTTTTTCATCCACATGTCTGTTTAAACAGACATAATGCAACTCAATCGAATCAGACTCAACGGGACTTTGAAAATTTGAGTTATTCTATTGGCAATGACTTTACATCTAGATAAAAAACTCAAGTTTTCAAAGTCTGACTCCAATAGTTGACAATTGAGGAACAAACCTATTAGAATGACATTTTCCAAAATATAAAAATATTCAAGGGAGGTACCCATGAAAATCACTCTAAGTGTCCTAAAAGCGGACATAGGCAGCATCGGAGGCCATATCACTCCCAGCCGAGCTTTGGTTGATGAGGTTCGAAGTTTCGTCCAGGAAAACGGCAAAGATTTTATAATCGATTTTTATCTCAGTCATACGGGCGATGATATTGCTATTTTATGCACTCATGAGAGAGGTGTCTCGGATGAAAAAATCCACAAGATGGCCTGGGACGCCTTCATCGCTGGAACCGAAGTCGCCAAAAAACAAGGTCTTTACGGCGCTGGACAGGATCTCTTGAAGGATGCCTTCAGCGGCAACATCAAAGGCATGGGACCGGCTGTGGCGGAGATGGAATTCGAAGAACGGCCCAACGAGCCCTTTATCTTTTTCGCCGCCGACAAGACTGATCCTGGAGCTTACAATCTTCCTTTTTACCTCGCTTTTTCAGATCCTATGTACTGCGCTGGCCTTATCCTGAGCCCAAAGATGAGCGACGGTTTCACCTACCGAATTATCGATGTCGAGCACACGGAAAAAGACAAGATCGTCGATCTCAATTCTCCAGAGGAGCTGTACGACATCGCAGCCCTCCTGAGAGACAACGAACGGTACGTGATCGAGAGCATCTATTCCCGGAGTACAGGAAACCAAGCGGCATCCATTTCGACGACCCGTCTCCACAACATCGCCGGGAAGTACACGGGTAAAGATGATCCCGTGGCTCTCGTGCGCGTCCAGGGCGAGTTCCCGGCCACTGGCGAAGTCCTCGCTCCCTTCCAGATCGGCCATTATGTGGCCGGTTTCATGAGAGGAAGCCATAACGGTCCGTTGATGCCCTGCACACTGAACGCGACGATTTCCTTCTTCGACGGTCCGCCCGTCGTGACCGCGGCCGCCTTTTGTGTTAACGGCGGAAAGCTGACCGAACCGGCAGACTGTTTTGATCATCCCTATTGGGACTATGTCCGGGGTCAGATTTCAGAGAAGGCCACAGGGATCAGACGCCAAGGTTTCTCCGGCGCCGCCATGCTCCCCTACAGCGAGCTCGAATACGGCGGCATCGTCGAAAAACTGGAGAAGCTCGAGAAGAAATTCAAACTCAGAGACTAGAAAACACAGAACCTCCAGCCTCGTTAGGACAAGGCATAAGAAAGGCGGGAAAGACTACCTTTGGAAAAAGATGAGAGAGTATAAGAATCCCGTACCCACCGTGGATATCATCATCGAAATCGAGAGAGAGAATGGTCGAGAAGGCGTCATCCTCATTAAAAGAAAAAATCCTCCCTACGGGTGGGCCCTCCCCGGTGGATTCGTCGATTACGGTGAATCTCTCGAGGAAGCAGCAGTCCGAGAGGCTAAAGAAGAGACGTCGCTGGATGTCTCTCTCGTTCATCAACTCCACACCTATTCCGATCCCGAGCGGGATCCCCGACAGCATACCATCTCCACAGTCTACATCGCCACAGCCTCAGGGCAGCCAAAGGCTCGAGATGATGCCGAGGATATCGGTGTTTTCAATCAGGAGGATATCCGTTTCTCTCTCGCTTTCGACCATGAAAAAATCTTGGAGGATTATTTTATACACAAAAAATGCGAGAAGAAGGGAACACGAAGCTAGATTTAGCAGTGTTTTCTTTCAGGAAAGGAGAAAAAAATGGGAGGAGGCTCCTACCACGAATCTTTAGAAAAGCTTTCTAAGAAGACACTCGAACTCCATCGAGCCTACAATTCTCTGATCGAGGAACTGGATGCTGTCAACTGGTATCAGCAGCGCGTCGACGCCACCGAAGATGAAGAACTGCGGGAGGTTCTGGCTCACAACAGAGACGAAGAAAAAGAACATGCGGCGATGATCCTGGAATGGATCAGGCGGAACGACCCAGCCATGGCTGAAGAACTGAAGACATATCTCTTCCAGGAAGGAAAGATTACAGAGATCGAAGAAAAAGAGCATGATTGAGGGCTGAGGCCGGCGCCACGTCGACAAAGTCCGCGAGGCGAGCGGATCTTTCCATTTGAAGAGAATTGCCCGCTGTTACCTGTCGACAAAAGAGGAATTTTAGGGTAAATTTGTCATCCAGAGCAGCTCTGACCTTCCTCGGCGTTCACCAGGATGAGGCGAGTACGAAAACGAGTTAATACCATGGACAAGAAAGAAAACGACCACGAGCTGGGTCTTAAACTCAAAGAGATCTGCAAAGTCTGGGGGCCTGCAGAGGCCGAGGTGATCCGAAGCTTTCTACAAAGCCACGGCATTACCTGTCTT
>CAYGBF010000008.1:0-2778 GCA_964348035.1 uncultured Eubacteriales bacterium
TAAAACTCGCCGGATCTCTTCTTTTCCTGGATCAAGATCATATCAATCGCATGGTGAACGATTGGGAAGAATGGGCAAAAAAAGGAGGTTTTCAGGGGAGGAGTTATAAAGAAGGAGAGGTTAAAAATCTTAACCTTGGAACAGCCTTTGAAGGCGAATTTCTTATCTTTATCACTCCACGCTTAGCAGCAGGAATCGGAACAGGATTCTCCTATGCTGAACTTACTGAGGATGATACATCGCTGACCATGGAGAGGCATTTAGAAGCTGATATTTTTGTTAAACCAATTAAAATTAATGCGCACTTTGTAAATCTCTCTGCCCATTATTTTCATCCCCTGACTGACAGACTGAGGCTATACGTGAGAGGAGGAGTAGGCTTTATCTGGGCAAAATACCTAGAGAGGGAAGGATTTAAAGGAGGGGTGTCCTATTTTGAACAAGAAGCCACCGATAGCAGTCAATCATTCTTTTCAAGCTTGGGATTCACCTATGAAGCCAACAGTTTTATGGACTTTTCCTCCGAAGCGGAATTCAGGTTTTTAAAGCTCGATGGATTCCAAAGTGATGTAAAAGACGGGGAGAGTGGAACGCTCTATTTTTTTGAGGAGTATGATACAGAGATGGAGTTTTGGCGGGCAAAGATCGCGGTCGAGAACAAAAAACCATCGGAGGGAAATTTTCGCTCTGTTGAAGAGGCTGTCGTTGATTTGAGCAGATTCTCTATAAAGATAGGCTTCATCATAAAATTTTAATCAGGATAAAGGAATGAAAAATGAGTGAGGATGTTTTCAGAAGCCCTAAAAAAAGAGGAAAAATCGCGGTTTTTCTCTCTGGCCGGGGGTCGAACTTCCTGGCCCTTCATGATGCGATACGAGAAGGACAGATAAACGCCGACATCGTTCTCATCTTCAGCAACAAGGCCGAGGCTCGTGGTCTCCAGATAGCCCAGGAAAGAGGACTCAGCACCCTCTCCCTCAACCCGAAAGACTACCCCGGTCGAGAGGACTACGATAAGGACATCATCAAGGAAATCAAGGTCAGAGATGTGGATCTCATCTGTCTGGCTGGATACATGAGAATCCTGAGCCCCTCTTTTTGTCGTGAGTTCACCCACCGGATCATGAATATCCATCCAGCCTTACTCCCTTCTTTCCCTGGTCTCCATGTCCAGAGAAAGGCCATCGAGTGGGGCGTGAGATATTCAGGGGCCACAGTCCACCTCGTGACGGCGGAAGTGGACATGGGGCCCATCATCGTCCAAGCTGTGGTTCCCGTTCATCAAGATGATACAGAGGAGACACTGAGTGAGAGAATCTTGAAAGAAGAGCACAAGATTTATCCAGAAGCGGTCAGACTCTTTTTCGAGGGACGCCTCGAAGTTCAGGGAAGAAGGGTGTTCATTAAATAACGGATGAAGAGGCCTCGTATGGATTAATCGCCAAGAAAAATAGAGGCAGTAAGGATGGTTTGATGAAAACAGTTGATGAACAGTATGAGTACTTAAAAAAAGGAAGCGTCGAGATCATCCAAGAGACGGAGCTCAAGGCAAAGCTGGAACGCTCCCTCAAGAACAAAAAACCCTTGAAGATCAAAACGGGTTTCGATCCTACCGCCCCAGACATCCATATCGGGCACACCGTCCTTCTCAGGAAAATGAAACACTTCCAGGATCTGGGTCATGATGTGATCTTCTTGATCGGTGATTTCACCGGTCTTATCGGGGATCCATCGGGACGCTCGGCCACCCGCCCTCCGATGACTCGAGAGGAGATCCTGGAAAACGCAGAAACCTATAAAAATCAGATATTCAAAATTCTCGATCCCGAAAAAACTATCATAGATTTCAACTCTCGCTGGCTGGAAAAACTCTCGAGCTTCGACATCATCAACCTAACGGCAAAGTACACGGTCGCCCGCATCTTAGAGAGGGATGATTTTTCGAACCGGTTGAAGAACGGCCTACCGATCTCTGTCCACGAGATCCTGTATCCGTTGATGCAGGGTTACGACTCAGTGGCCCTGGAAGCAGACGTCGAACTGGGTGGAACAGACCAGAAATTTAACCTTCTTGTCGGCCGTGAAATCCAGAGGGGATTCAACCAGGAATCCCAGGTCATATTGACGATGCCCCTGTTGGAAGGGCTGGATGGTGTCGAGAAGATGAGCAAATCCTTGGAAAATTATGTCGGTATCACAGAGAGGCCGGAAGAAATCTACGGCAAGATCATGTCCATCTCGGACCTTTTGATGTTCCGTTACTACGAACTTCTCACCGATGAACCTCTCTCCCAGCTGGAGACATGGAAAACAGAGATCGAGGATAAGAAGACCAATCCCAGAGACCTTAAAGCCAGACTGGCTGGCTTGATCGTGGCCGATTTTTGGGGACAGACAGAGGCGAAGAGAGCCGCCCAGGAATTCGAGAGGGTCTTCAAGCACAAAGAAAAGCCTACGGATATGGACGAGATAAAGCTTAAAGGAAAAATTTTGGACCAATCAAAGGTTGATGTTAAGCTCACAGTCATTCCTCTTATAGATGTCCTCGTGGATGAAAACATTCTTCCCTCCCGCGGCGAAGCCAAACGGATGATCCGACAAGGCGGCGTTTATCTTGATGGAGAGAGAATCGAGGACATCGGCTTTCAAATAAACACGCAGAGAAAAAAAGAATGGGTTCTCAAAGTCGGGAAAAGGAAATTCTACAAGATTAAGACCTAGATATCCACCTCCGCACCCAAGCCTAACTCTTGGCTACGGCCGAAAATAAGCGAGGCC
>CAYGBF010000009.1:0-2764 GCA_964348035.1 uncultured Eubacteriales bacterium
TCTTGAGAGCGGTCAGCTCTAATGTTCCTCCTCTTTGATTTGAAAAATCAATCCTTCCCCGGACCTTTCCCATCGGTACGCGGTTTAAGAGGAGGTTATCGCTCCAGGTTTCCCCAGTAAACTCGATAAGTCCGTCTTTCCTGGTCAAAGTCCCTTCGCCCTCAGCTTGGCCATCCCACGAAAAGGGGAGTTTGAAAAAATCGGCCACCAATGGCATCCGAAGCTTTAAGTAAGCCCTGAGCTCTATTTCGGGATTAAGAGGGTCAACCAAGGTCCCTTCGGCCCTGATCATGGTTCCGGGGCCGAGAAGGACTAACCTTTTTACGGCGATCTCTTTTCCTTTTCCTTCCAACCACAAGGTCGCTTTTCCTTCCAGTTTTTCACCGAATAAACCGACATCGATGAGGCTCTCCTCGGCCTCGGCTTTGACGTAAAATTGATCGCCTCTCTGCGTGACCAACGCATCTATTCCCTTAGCCAAGTACCGGTCCTTCTTTCCCCAAACATACAGTTCGCCTTTTTTTATCAGGGCCTTCTGGATAGAGAAAGGAAAGGAAAACTGGAATGCTCTTTTCACTTTTCTGTCTTTTTCTGAGGAAACACCGTAAAGCCTCAGGACAGGCTGGTCGATAAAGACATTGAGCGGTTTTTCCCTGGTTAACAATGATTTCAAAGAGATGCTCATCTCAATTTTTCTGGCTGAGAAGAAGGGGGAAATGGAGAGGGACCTGGCCTCCATGAGGGTGATTGTCGGTGGAAGGAAGGAAACACGAAGATCTGAGTAATCCAAGCTCGAACGGACTCTCTTTCTTATCTGATGAAGGGCGATATTTTTTAGAACAATTCCTGTGATGAACAGGAGGGCAAAGATGATCAGGACAATGATCAAGGTCTTGATTTTTCTTCTTTTTCTCGCCATTTTTCAAGAACTCAATAACTATAGCATGTTTCTTTGAAAATATAAATTTCAGGAATCCGGTTATCAGGGGAAAGCTGTCAGTGATTCGACGTTCATGCCCGCATTGTCATTCCAAGGCGGGAACCATACTTACCGGAAATGACGGAAGGGAATTTTTTAGGGAGTTGCTGAGCCCTTATCTCCCTCTCATTCCACTGAAAACAGGAGGGCGCCGGCCTCTACACTATCGCCGTCCTTCGGGTTAATCAAGACAATCGTCCCTGATTGAGGGGATTTTATCTCGTTCTGCATCTTCATCGCCTCGAGCACCAGGATGGGCTGTCCTTCCTTGACCTTGTCTCCCTTTTTGGCTATGACTTTGATGATTTTACCCGGCATTGAGGTTTTGATGTCTTTCTTCTTAACTTTCTCTTTTTGTCTGGCCAGGATTTGGGCTGCCGACCGTTTTTCTACATCGTATAACCTTCCGTTGAGGTAAACCAAACAGGAGGAGGCTGAGTTGTTATTGATGACAATATTGTAAGTCTTGCCATTGACATTCAACAGCAACTCGCCGGGACATAAGTGTTCTACTAAAACATCATACCTCTTCTTTCCCAGAGAAACTCGAAGGCGGTTCTTCCCCTGTTCTTCCAGGCTGACCTTATACTCCTTTTTTTCAAGCCAGAAGGAAAAATTCATTCTATAACCTATTGTAAAAATGATCGAGTCTGCCTTGGAATTTCCAGTTGCTCTCTCTTTTCTTGCTCCTCTCCTGAGGACCGGAAGAACCCGTCGTCTTATCCATATAACTCCTTATTCCAGCCGCGATCAAAGCCACCTCTCTCTCCTCTGAGGGGCCTCCCTCTTCTTGTTCCTTCAGGTTCGATATGAAATGAGTGTCATACTCGCCGGCCACGAATTCTGGATGGAGAAGGATGCGCCGGAAAAACGGAATCGTGGTTTTTATTCCGCATATATCGTATTCGTCGAGAGCTCTCAGCATCCTCTGGATTGCTTCTGACCGCGTCTTTCCCCAGGTGATCAGTTTGGAAATCAGAGGATCGTATTCGAGGGGAACCTCATACCCCTCGTAAACGCCGTTGTCATCACGGATGCCCAGCCCACCGCTTGGAGTTCGCAGATAGACGATTTTTCCTGGAGAGGGAATGAAGTCATTGTCTGGATCTTCGGCATAAATACGGCATTCCAAGGCAAAGCCGTTGGGTTGGATATCGGCTTGATCGAGGCTCAAAGGTAAGCCAGCCGCGATTTCGATTTGACTTTTGACCAAGTCGACTCCGGTCACCATCTCTGTGATCGGATGTTCCACCTGAAGCCGTGTGTTCATCTCCAAGAAATAGAAATTCTTATTTTTATCGACAACAAACTCCACAGTGCCGGCGTTGTGGTAATCCACGGCTGCAGCCGCTTTGATCGCGATCTTCCCCATCTGGCGGCGTGTCTCCTCATCCAGAAGCGGCGAGGGCGTCTCCTCGAGCACTTTCTGGTAGCGCCTCTGGATTGAACACTCCCGCTCCCCCAGGTAAACAAAGTGACCAAAATGATCGGCGAGAATCTGAATCTCGATATGGTGAGGCTCCTCGATATACTTCTCGACATAAACAGAGGAATCATCAAAGCTGGATTGGGCTTCCGATTGAGCCATCCGGAAGCTGGGTCGAAGATCCTCTTTTTTAGTTACCAATCTGAGTCCCTTGCCGCCTCCCCCAGCCGAAGCCTTGAGAAGTACTGGATATCCGATCTTTTCAGCCTGGTTATCGAGGTCATTCTCATCCTTGATCGATTGGAGTGTTCCTGGGATGACCGACACTCCTGCCTCAACCATTTTTTGGCGAGAGGCCG
>CAYGBF010000010.1:0-3618 GCA_964348035.1 uncultured Eubacteriales bacterium
TGCTGAGCGGGAGTGAGGCTCAGTAAGACTTTCTCATCTAAAGCCTTACTCCGGATCTTCTCGACAAATTCCTTGACCACTTTGTAATTCACATCAGCTTCGAGGAAGGCCAAGCGGATCATCCTCAGGGCTTCAACCATGTTCTTCTCGGTGATTTTGCCTTCGCCCCGAAGAAATTTCAGCGCCTTCTGCATTCTGTTAGAGAGCTGGTCAAACATGTCAATACTCAGTCAATAACGATTAAAATTATGTTAAGCGAAACCGAGACGTCAAGTCAACTTGGGTGATACTTATATGGTCTCAAGGACTTTGTAAAAATAGCATTAATTTATTGATTTTAAACATTTTACATACATACTGAAGTCCCTCTCCCCTTGACTTTTCCCCGGATTGGGATTAATGTATACCTAATTTTTCGAGAAAGAGAATGAAAGACAACAAACAGAAATCCTCTAACCCCTCAGGTAGATCCACCAAGATCAACACCAAAGAGATCATCAAACTGATCGACCTTCTCGAAGAGCGGAAGCTATCGCATTTTGAACTCGAAACAGAAGGAATAAAGATCAAGATCAGTCGGGGCCTACCTCATTCTTCCCCTGAAGCTGAGGCTGGACTCAACCAGGATAACACTCCTCCTCAGCCGATGGAGACAGATCTCCAGGAGGACCATGACAACCTTCATTACATCACTTCGCCGATGGTCGGAACATTCTACCGCTCCCCAGATCCCAACTCTCCTCCGTTTGTCGGCATCGGCGAAACGGTGAAGCAAAATCAAACTCTCTGTATCATCGAGGCCATGAAATTGATGAATGAAATCGAGTCTGATGCCGACGGCATACTCAAGGAGATCTACGTCAAAAACGGGACTCCCGTCGAGTACGGACAAAAGTTATTTTCAATCCAAAAACCTTCCTGATTATAGATGTTTTCAACGATTCTTGTTGCCAATCGCGGTGAAATCGCCTTGCGTATCATCCGATCCGCCCGCGAACTCGGTTATAAAACCGTCGCTGTCTACTCGGAAGCCGACAAAAATGCCCTCCACACACTGTATGCCGATGAAAAAGTCTGTATCGGGCCGGCCAAGGCCTCCGAGAGCTATTTAAACATCCCCAACCTGTTGAGCGTGGCTGAAATCACCAAAGCCGATGCTGTTCATCCGGGGTATGGATTCTTGGCTGAGAATGCCCGTTTCGCCGAAATTTGTGAATCCTCCGGCATGACCTTCATCGGTCCCCCAGCCCCCCTGATCAGGCTCATGGGGGACAAGAATAAAGCGCGCCAGCAGATGAGAAAGGCGGGCTTACCTGTCATTCCAGGAAACGATAAGATCATCGATGATCTCGCTGAAACTAAGAAAATGGCCAAAAAAATCGGATTCCCGGTTATTTTGAAAGCCGCATCAGGAGGCGGCGGAAAAGGAATGAGAGTTGTTCGATCATTGACTCAGCTAGAAGACCTGTATCCCATCGCTCAAAACGAAGCTAAGGCATCTTTCGGAGATCCTTCCCTTTATATGGAAAAATTCCTTCCCCATGCGCGTCACGTGGAAGTCCAGGTTGTCGGAGACAAACAAGGACATGTTCTGGCTTTGGGTGAAAGAGAATGTTCGATCCAAAGAAAATATCAAAAACTTATCGAAGAGACTCCCTCTCCGTACATCGATGACAAATCAAGAAAAAAGATCCTCAAGGCGGTCCAAGAAGCCGCTCATTCGGTGAACTATCAAAGCTTGGGAACGTTCGAGTTTTTAGTCGATGACAAAAAGAAATTTTATTTCATGGAAGCCAACACTAGAATCCAAGTCGAACACCCGATTACCGAAATGGTCTACGGAATTGACCTGATCAAAGAACAGATACGAATAGCTGCAGGCGAAAGACTTTCGTTTTCCGATAACTTAAAATTTCGAGGTCACAGTCTCGAATGTCGGATAAACGCAGAAGATGCAGAAACATTCATCCCCTCTCCCGGAAAAATCGATTTTTTGGTCCTGCCTTCGGGTCAGGGCGTACGCGTCGATTCGGCCGCCTACAGCGGCTGGGATATTCCTCCTGATTACGATTCTCTCGTAGCCAAGATCGTCGTCATGGCGCCTCACCGACAAGAGGCCATCAAGAAAATGTTAACGGCCTTAGAGATGACCACCATCGTTGGTATCAAGACAAATATTCCTCTTCACATCGATATCTTGTCTAACTCGAATTTCAGGAAAGGTGATTACGACACTCACTTCATGACCGACTTCCTGAACAAGAAGACTCCCTAGAATCCTTCGCTCTTAATTGGGGGCTTTCAATCGCTCACAAAATAAACCAAAACCTTGTATTCTCCGGAGTTATCGCCGACAACGTCTTCGTTAATCCCTAAGAAAAGACGGCCGCTGAGAGGCATCCTGATCCGGATTTCTTCGCCGATATAGAATTCCTCGATGATCTCGTTGCGCGTTTCTTCTCCAGTTTCCTCGTCTACCTCGACCGAGACCAGGAAGACCACCCGGCCGATGAGGGCGCCTATATTCTTATCCCGAAGAGGCTGCTGGACAGTCTGGAGGTTGTATCCGTCGGGCCTACAGTAAGCCATGGGGTTGCCCTTCTGGAGGGAAATGACTCCAGTGGCTTCAAAGTACATCTCCTGGCCCTCGACAACATCCCAACCGGTATCTGTCCAGCTTTGATCAGCAGCGACCAAGCACTGCCGGACTCTCTCCTGAATCACTCCTGGCTCCCTGCCTTCCTGTCCCTGGAAAGATGAACAAAACAGCAACAGCAGGAAAGCCAAGATCAGGACCGCCCCTCCCAGACAAGATTCAGGAAGCCAACGATCTCCGGATTCGTTTGGGGTTTTTTTGAGGTGACACAACATGTCATCTCTCCCTGCTACCGAGGCTTAACACTTCGACCATCTGGTCGTGGATCAGTCCGTTCGTAGCCAGGATTTCTGATCCGAACACACTGAACTCTCGATTCTGAAAATCCGTAATCCTCCCCCCAGCTTCTTGAACAACCAGAGCTCCCGCCGCGACATCCCAGGGATGAAGCTTCAACTCCCAAAATCCGTCGAACCGACCACAGGCAATATAACAGAGATCCATCGCCGCTGAGCCGCACCTCCGTATGGCCTGGACTCGGACAAGAAAATGATTAAAATGATCGATGTTGTTGACCTCGCTTTCCCGGATATCATACGGAAACCCGGTGGCCACAAGGCTCTTGTTTAAGTCATCGACCCTAGAGACATGAAGTGCTTTTCCGTCGAGCCGGGCCCCCTCGTCTTTCACAGCCGAGAACATCTCGTCTCTCATCGGATCGTAGACAACCCCCATCAAGACATCCCCTTCCCGTTCCAAGGCAATAGAGACACAAAAGATCGGGAATCCATGGGCATAATTGGTCGTTCCATCCAAAGGATCGATGATCCAACGGAACTCACTGCCTCTTTCCTGCTTGAGGTCCTCCTCACCCAGGAAATCATGGTCCGGAAAGCGGTCAGAAAGATACTCGAATATCATCTTTTGAGCCCTGTTATCAAAATCCGTTACTAGATCAACAAGGCCTTTGAACTGGTGGCCATCTACGGGCCGTCGCTGATGTGGGACGTCCCCCATCGCCA
>CAYGBF010000011.1:0-10079 GCA_964348035.1 uncultured Eubacteriales bacterium
TACATAGACCAAAATCAAATGAGGTGGATCAAGGATGAACTCGAGAAAACGGGAAAAATCAAACCTGTCTGCATTGCTCTCCATATTCCTCTTCTCTCTCTGTTGCCTCAGCTGTATAAAAACATACTGGTCGAACCGCCGGAATTTTTCCTGGTGAAGAACGCGACAGAGGTCATCGATCTGCTGTCTTCATACAATGTCAAGCTTGTTCTGCAGGGACATCTTCATCTGGTTGAAGAATTAAGATACAAGAACATCACCTACATCACGGGGGGATCGGTGAGCGGATTCAAATGGACGGGACCCAGTTTTGGCCATCCAGAGGGATTCGTGATCGTCGATGTCAAGGGTGATGATTTCTCCTGGAAATACGAGTCTTTCGGCTGGACGGCTAAAGAAAAAAAATTAAAGGTCTCTGATTACAAAGAATAACCGTCTCATAGACATATTAGTCCTGCCTGAACTAGTCACCCTAATCATTCCAACCTGAACATACTATTCAAACCACACCTTGAGGGTGACCTCATCTTCGTAGATTTCGATCGCAGACATCGGGCCGAGTTTCTTGAGGTCCTGAAAAAGCTCTTTGAGATCGACCTCGCATTCTTCCCGATCAATCTTGAGCTTTTTGGTCTCGGTGCAATCGATCAGGTATTCGATCAGGACCACAGGCAGGGTCATCTTGAGTTTTGCCTTATCTGTCTTGTTATCGGTGACGAGGAACTTGAACCACTTCACTTCCTGTCCGGGCTTGTAAGTCTCGTTCTTCTTAACAGCTCTCTTGATCGCCTGGATATCATCACCGCTATCGGCCAAGACAGCCGCGGCGAAGAAAAAACTTAAGATGATGACTACAATGAGTATAATCGCAACTTTTTTCATCGCTGACCTCCCTTACATTAGTCTATCCACATTTTAATGATGGTCGTTTCCCCCTCGATCATCAGGACATAGCCGACTTCACTCATCAGCTCATCCCTGATCCGATCGAGATCATAACCCTTCCCCTTGATCAATGTTTTCTCTTCTTCCGGAATCGCCCCGAAAACAAGGTCCACCAGAGCCCAAGGGATGTTCAAGGAAAACTTGGTTCTGTCGGTTGCTTTTTCGTAGACCCGGATTTTAAAGATGACGGCTCGTCTTTCGTAGCGTTCCTCTTCGAAATCCTTCAGGGCGTCGGGGTCGATCCGGAGCAGGGCGATCCTGGCTCTATCCCGGAGCTCGTCGTCCTTTTCGACATCGATTATCCTCTTCAAGACGGGAATTCCCTCGGAAGCCACCTTCTTATCCTTCACATAACTCAGTTTAACCGCCGCGTAGTATTTGATGACTTTGTTGGAGCTTCGAAGCCTCTTCTCGATTTCTCGACTCAAAGACTTCTTGTTTTTGTTGTAGAGTTCATAGGCAAGATCTATGATGGAAATTTCCGCCTCTTCGGCTAAGTTCTTGTTCCTATCTTTGAGCCGAGTGTAATCTTCGTAGACTCGCAACGCCTCTTCTTCTTTTCCTCTTTGTTCCTGCAGGCATTTGGCCTTGTAGAAAAGGGCCAGAGAGTACAGGCGACTCTCAGGGTACCTGCGGAGGAGCTCTTCCAGTTTTTCTTGAGCATCTTTCCACTTCTTATCGAAAAGATATATCTTGGCTTCCTGGAAAAGCTCTTTATCCGGGTCTTCGGCGTAGACCTGGATTGAAAAAGAGGCAAAAACAAGAAGCAAAAGTGGAACCACGGCTATTTTTCTCATTTTATACCTCACTTTCTCGTAATTCTTTTTTCAACAGATTTATCTTAAGCAGAAGCTGCTTTTCCTCGATCAGCCGCTGGATTCTCTCATGATCTTCTTTGGTCAGGTCATCCTTGACCTGGGTCAACTCGTAGAACAGGAATTCGATCTGGTCGCAGATGGCTTTGGCTTTGGCCATTCGGAGCTTTTTCAACTGGGGATTGATGTATTTTTTCTTCGACAGGAGATCTTTGGCTTGGTTGACGGCAAATTCATCCATCCAGAGTTCGGTCTCTCGCTCTGGGGAATACCGGACAAAATCGAGGAGTAAGTATTGGCTCTTGTCCAGATAATCCAACGTCTCTCTCCTGGCCATCTCCAGGTCTACCCTGTCCAGGAATTCCTGGGAGACCATGAACCCTGGCTCACTGTCTTCCTTCAGCCAAGGAGACTGGAAGATCAGGATCGTAGCCAGGGAACCGATAAGAACCCCGACCAGGATTCCGGCCAGCACGGGCCGAAGCCGAGGTTGGGATATCCATCCTGAAAAACCAGCCAACCAACTCTTTCTAGACGGCACTTTTTCTTC
This sequence comes from uncultured Eubacteriales bacterium, assembly GCA_964348035.1. Lineage (GTDB taxonomy): Bacteria > Acidobacteriota > Aminicenantia > Aminicenantales > Aminicenantaceae > CAYFXE01. The sequence continues at coordinate 2,311 of CAYGBF010000011.1, forward strand.
CTGGAAGACAGTCTCAGTGATTTTGGCGGGAAGCGCCTCCCAATCGACAGAGGCCATGGCCTGATCGATGTCTGGCTGGAGAGAATCAGCGCCTTTTATGAGTCCTTCAGTCTCCTGGAATTCTCTCTGACAATCAGAGCATGTATCAAGATGTGAGATAAAATTCCCTTTCTCCTCTTCCGTGAGCTCTCCCGAGAGAAAAGCCACGATATTCCTTTTAAAATCTTTGCATGCTCTCATTTTTATCTCCCTAAATACGGGGCCACAGCGACCCTCATGTTTTGGACAGCTTTAAAATGAAGGGATTTGACTGTCCCGACGGAAACATCCAGAATCTGAGCAATTTCCGTGTACTTGAGCTGATTGTACTGTTTCATGACAAAGATCATCCTCTGCTTTTCCGTCAATTCTTTAAGGGAACGGGAAAATATCAGTTTTAAGTCGACCGATTTGAACGCCCTCTCATTATCTTGAGGATGAGCCATGTTCTCGACATCCCCACTGCTTTCATACTCACTCTGTTTGCTGTGATGTTTCCGGTAATGATCGATGCAGAGGTTCTTGGCAATCTGGAGAAGCCAATTCTGGAAATTCTTCCCTTTCTGGAACATATGAGCCTTCTGGTAAAACCGGAGAAATGTCTCCTGGACGATATCCAGGGCATCTTCCCGGTTGCGGAAGAAGGAGAAGGCCAACAGGAACACTTTTTTCTGGTACAGGCTGGTCACAGTCATGAAAGCCTCTCTATCTCCTTCTTTGATTCTTTCCACAAAAGTGTGGATATCCTCGTTTCTAACAGCTCGTTCTTCTAACATCGAATATCTGCTGATTTTTTCTAAGGGAAGAACCCGAGTCGGACCATTCATTCCAACCAGATCAAAATCCTGCTCTTCTCGTCGTCGAGCTCAAAAAGCAGCCCAGGGCCGAAACGGTCCAAATCTTTAATCCCATCCCAATCAATATCATACTTTACCTCAAAATCAAATTCTTGGTCCACGCTGGCTGTATCCATCTCAGAATCCATGATATGGTTGACGATCAGAAGAGGAGCCGAAGCTCGGATGAGTTTTCTATGCGGCCCATCATAAACCCAGACATGGAGGGTATGAGCATGTCCGCCTCTTCGAGGATATCTCCTGTGGATGTCCTCGATCTGCCGGTACGCTTTCCGGAAGTACTTATCGGGATTTTTGACATTCTTAACGACGGTCAGATTAAAACACGAACACAAAAATACGAGCATGAACAAAAGAAGAGCTGCCTTACTGAATTTTCTTCGCCTTTCCATGATTAACCTCATGATGAATCTTCAAAGTGTATTACGGAGGGTTTTCTGAAAAGGTTCACACTGAAAGAAAAAAGGAAAAAAGTCCTCTTTCCTTTTTTCTTTCAGCTTTATTTTACTGGGTTCCTGCTTTCGCAGGGATGACGGGAAGGAAAAATATGTGAATATATTTAATAATTTATTTATACCTAAGCCACTTGACAATTTCCCTGAAACGGGGCGGTTTTCCGTACATCAAGATTCCGACACGGTAGATCTTCGCGGTGAGCCAAATCATTAGAAGAATAGTCAGGACGAGAATCGCAATAGATCCAGCCACCTGGATAAACGGAGGCGTAAGGACACAGATGCGAAGGAGCATCAAGATCGGCGCGAAGAAAGGAATCATCGACAGGACCACGGCTAGAGTGCTGTTGGGAGCCCGGATAACAAACACCATCAGCAGCATCGGGACGACCAAAAACATGGTCACCGGGAAAAGAAGCTGTTGCGCCTCCTTTTCTGTATTAACCATCGAGCCGATGGCCGCATAAAGTGTACCGTACAGAAAATAACCCAGGACGAAGAAGAGAACGAAGTAGACAAAGACGTAGACCGGGATGCTGGGAAGACTGAAATCACTCGCAGGGATATGAGAGGCGAGATAGGATTTGCCGTACCGGGAGGCACCCAAGCCGAACAGGGCCCAGATCGTGTATTGAGTAAATCCCACGGCGGCAATCCCGAAGATTTTGCCGACCATGAGCTGGAACGGTCTGAGGGAGGAAAGGACGATCTCGACGACCCGAGAACTCTTCTCCTCGATCACCCCTCTCATGATGATCGCCCCGTAGAAGAAAAGCGTGATGTAAAGAATGAGCACGAGAAGATAGGAATAAATGAAGGTCCCACCCGTATCCTCCTCAGCTCCTCTCTTGGTCATTTTGATCGGTTTCAGTCCCACCCGGCGGATGTACTCGGCAATTTTTGCTGGGTCCAGCCCCTCTGTCCGCAGCCGTTTTTCGATGACAACCCTGTTCAGAGCCCCGCTGATGTCTTCGATCTTATTAAAATCAGAGACGTGCTTGGAGACATACTCGGCCGATCCTTCTTCGGCGATTTCCTTGGGTATATACAGATAGGCATTTATAGCATTGCTCAAGACTTTTTGATTCAGCTCTTCCTTCAGTGCCTCCGTGTCTGTTCTTAGTTCATATTTTTCGAGAAGATATCGCCGGCGGCCGTCCTTGAGTTTATGGTCCAATTTCTTATCCAAGTCCATAAAAATTTCTTGAGTTTCATCCACCACGGCGATGCGTTCCTGCTCTCCCACCGAGAGCACAGAAACCAAGATGGGAATAAAGATGAGAGCCGCCATAAGCACTGGCCCCAGAATAGTCCCGATGATGAAGCCTTTGGTCCGGACGATCTGGATGTATTCTCTCTTAATGACTGACAGGATCTTCTTCATCTCTGACTCCGACCTTGTCGATGAAAATGGCGTTGAGAGTGGGTTCCTGGACTTCGTATTTGTTGATCCTGAGCTTCCCCACCGTTTTCTCGAGTAAGACTTGAGAATCTGTCCCTTCCTTCAGACGAATCTCCATGAATTTCCCATAATCATCGATCGTATCTATCTCGGGAAAATCTTTTATAAAATCGGCCTCACCATCATAATCCAGGATGACGGTGTTTTTTCCGTACTGCTTCTTGATTTCACTCAGGTTTCCTTCCAACACCCTTTCGGCCTTGTTGATGAGACAGATGTTGTCGCAGATCATCTCCACCTGTTCCATCCGGTGGGTGGAAAAGATCACCGTCCGTCCCTCATCCCTCATCTCGAGCATGATGTCCTTGAGCAGCTTGGTGTTGACCGGGTCCAATCCGGAAAACGGCTCATCGAGTATGATCAACTCTGGTTGATGGATCACGGTGGCGATAAACTGGAGTTTCTGCTGCATCCCCCGGGACAGCTCTTCCACTTTTTTCAATTTCCAGTCGATGAGGTCAAATCTCTTCAACCAAACATCTGTTCTCTCCCGGGCTTGGTCCTTGGACATGCCTTTCAACTCGGCCAAGAACAGGAGGAGTTCTCCCACTTTCATCTTGGGGTAAAGCCCTCGGTCTTCGGGAAGGTAGCCGATCCTCTCCTTCATCTTTTCATCCAGTTTATGGTCGAGGACTTTGATTCGGCCCTGGTCGGGAATGATGATGTTCATCACCATCCGGATCGTGGTCGTCTTCCCGGCCCCGTTCGGGCCGAGAAGTCCGTAGACGGCTCCCTCAGGGATATCGAAGGAGAGATTCTTGACCGCGTGAAAGTCGCCAAACTTTTTTGTGATGTTCTCAATCTCGAGAGCGTTCATCTCGCCATCCTTTTTATTGCGGCTAGTTAGATCCTGCTGTTCATAATCTTTTTTCCTTTCTCTATAATACGTCAAGAGGGGCTAAAAGTTGCCCGGGAGGAAGATTATACGAAATCGCTACCAGGCGGGTCAAATTTTCACTAAACATAACTCACAACGGCTGTATGTCGTATAAATAATCTCAGATTAAGATTTGACCGATGACGGTTTTCTGCTATATTTAAATCGACTTTTTCTGTTTAGGAGCGTCTAATAAATATAAGGAGATAAAAATGAGAAAGGGTAAATATATTTTGATCATCTTCTTAATCTTCTTCTTCCTCATCATCGTCACTTTGGGCCTGTTCTTCTACCAAGAATTTCGGAGACCTCCCTCGGTCAAGGCCAATTCCTACCTTGAATTGAGGCTTTCCGGTGAGGTTGTGGAGAGAGCTATGCCCAACATGTGGATGATGCTGGCTCAAGTCAAACCTCTCTCGATGCACGATATCGGGATGAACATCCGCAAAGCCAAGAAAGACAGGCGCATCAAGAGCCTCCTCCTCCGTCTCGGGTACCTCCAGTGCAACTGGGCCAAAATCAACGAAATTAGAGACGCCATTCTGGATTTCCGTGAGTCAGGCAAGAAAGCCTTCGCCTACATCGAAGAGGCTCCCGAATTCGATAAAGAATATTATCTGGCCACGGCCTGCGATGAAATCATCCTCCACCCGTTGGGATTTTTAGGTATCAACGGCATCGGCGGTCACATCCCCTTCCTCAAAAACGCTCTGGACAAGCTCGGGATCGAGGCTGAGTTCGAACATGTCGAAGAATATAAGACGGCTTACAACATGTTTACCGAAGAAGGATTTACCCCGGCTCACAGAGAAATGATGGAATCCCTCTACGGGGACCTGTTTACTCACTATATCGAAGCGGTGGCAGAGGCAAGAGGAAAAAGCAGAGAGGACATAAAAACTTTGATCGACCGCGGTTTCTTCCAAGGGGAGAAGGCGCTTGAAGCGGGTTTGGTCGACCGGCTCCTGTTCGATGACGAATTGGAGGCTGAATTCAAAGAAAACGGAAGAAAACTTCACAAAATTTCTCAAAATCAGTACCAGAGAGTTAAACCCGCATCTGTCGGGCTGAATAAAGGAAAGAAGATTGCCCTCATCTACGGGATGGGGGTCATCCATACCGGCGCCAGCAGTACTCAAACCATGGGCAGTGCTACTGTGGCCCGCTGGATCAGAGGAGCCCGGAAAGACGAGTCCATCCAGGGCGTCGTCTTCCGCGTGGATAGTCCCGGAGGTTCGGCTGTGGCCTCGGATGTGATCTGGAGAGAAGTGGCTCTAACCAAGAAAGAAAAACCGATCGTCGTCTCGATGTCAGATGTAGCGGGCTCTGGGGGCTACTGGGTCTCGATGGCAGCTTCCAAGATCATCGCTCAGCCTCAGACGCTGACAGGATCCATCGGTGTTCTGGCCGGCAAGTTCAACATGACGCGAATGTACGAGAAGCTGGGCGTGACATCCGAAAAACTCATCTTCGGGGAAAAAGCGGACCTGTTTTCCACCTTCAAAGCTCTGACCGACGAGGAAAGAGACTTCCTCAAGAAGGAAATATTGTGGATCTACGAACGCTTCTTGACCAAAGTGGCCGAAGGCCGGAACATGTCACCCGAAGAGGTCAACAAGATCGGCAGAGGCCGCGTCTGGACAGGTGGCCAGGCCAAAGACATCGGTCTGGTGGATGAGCTCGGCGGGTTATCCGAAGCCATCCGCTGGACAAAACAGCTGGCTGAGATCCCAGAGGAAGAAGGAGTGAAGCTTGTGATCTGGCCCAAGAAGGTTTCGCTTCTCCAAGCCCTGTTCGGCCGGAGACAATCCCGTTCTCAGGTCGATCTCCCGCATAAACTCCAGAAGATTATCTCAACCCTCCAGCTGTTGGACCAGGAAAAGCCCTGGGCCCTGATGCCATTCTGGATTCTGCCCGAATGAGAGTCCGATAGAGACCGCCTCCCTTTTTTATCTGATGGGATTTCTCAACCCTGGATAGATTTTGACACGATAAGGATTCCCCTCAATACGCGTAGGACGACGGGCAGATGGTCCTGAATTCACAGATTTTGCAGTTGTGCCAATCGGGACGGGCCTCGTAATCCTGGCTGCGGATTCCCTGTTCGGCTTCCCTTATCTTCTCTAACGCCCGCTCGAATTCTCTTTCTCCTTTTTCAGCCCGGCCAACAACATCAGACTCGAGGAAATGAAGCCGCGTTTCGAGAAGAGGGGCTGGCTGCGTTTTTACATAGGAGAGAGCATACACGTCCATCTGCAGACTCCCTTTGGTCCTCCTGTCAGCCTCTTTCTGGTCTTTCACTTCGGTGGCCTTAAAATCGATGATGACAGCTCCTTTCCTGTCCATGTCCACCCTGTCCCATCGTCCGCTGAACTTCACATCTCCGGAGTACCATTTGAAATTCTTTTCGATAAAACGAGGGTTGGAACGGGAACGCAGCTCCCGCCGGTAGAACTTACGAAGGGCCTTCTCCCCAGCTTTTTTTCTCATTTCCTCGTGTTCCCGGCTGAGGAATCCTTCGTTGACCCATCTTTTCTTGTACTCTTTGATAATCTCAGAGACCGTAATCTCCTCTCCTAACATTCTTTTTTTCAGGAAAACATGGATGGTGTTATGGAGGATGCGGCCGAAGGTGAGGGCATGGTGGGGAGGGACAGGGATCTTCATCAGATGCCTGAATTTGTATTTCAGAGGGCAAGTCAGATAATCTTCGACCCGAAAGTAGCTGAGAGGAAGGATCTCTTGTTCTCTGACCGAAGGAATAGTTCGGGGGTGAGGCGGAGGTGCATACCTTTGAATCTCTTCGACAGGAGACGCCCGAAGCACCTCCTCAGGTGTGGCCGGAATATCCAAAGCTTCTAAGACAAACGGGCTCACCTTTTTGAGCCGTTTCAAACCATAATCCCTGGCCCATGTCAAGTAGAGCTCTTTCTTTGTTCTCGTCATTCCTACATAAAAGAGCCGGCGCTCCTCCTGGAGGACGTTATCACCTCCGGGCAGGTTCTCCTTCAAAATCTCATCCGGAACCGGGACTTTTTCCTTCTTACTCCGACCAGGGAATCGATCAGCGATCAGACTGACTAAAAACACGACCGGAAACTCCAGGCCTTTGGCCTTGTGGACGGTCAAGACCTGGACCGCCTCTTCCTCTAGCTCAGCCTCAGCCGTAGCTGGGTTATCGCCGACTTCTTGGAGAAGATCTAAGTGTTCGGCAAAAGAATGAAGAGAGTCATCGTCGGAAATCTCCGAAAAATCTTTCACCTTCTCGAAAAAAATCCGTATGTTCTTGATCTTTAATTCACTTTCGAGGGTCTGATCCTCGACAAGGGATTTGAGGTATCCCCTCCTCTCGAGGAAAGCGTATAGGACTTGACCGGCGTTCTGAGAGCTGCTGAGACGGACAAAATACAGAAGATCCTCGAATAACTTCCGGAGTTTTGTCTCCGCTGACGAGGAGATCTTGACCGGGTGCTTTCCGTTATGAATGTCTTGAAACACTTTATGTAGCGAGAGATTCTTCCTGTGGGCATGATTGGATATCGTGGTGAGATCATAGACATCGATCTGGTACACCTCAGACAGGGCTAGGTTGAACAGACTCCGGCTGTCTTCAAAATCGGTCACAGCCTTGATGAACGAGATCAGTATCCTCACCTCATCTTGAGCATACAAACCGCGGCTTCCCGAGAAACGGAAAGGAATCTCCTTCATGTTCAGGGCACGGAGGAAAGGATCCGCATCCGCATTTCTCCTGACCAAAACGGCGATGTCGCTGTAACGGCGGCCTGCGTTCACTTTGTCTTGGACGATTTCAGCCACCCGGTCGGCCTCGTGGGAGAGGGTGTCGAACTGGAGAAGATGGAGGCTCTTTCCTTCACTCTCAACAGTCGCCTCGAGAACTTTTTTTATCTTCGCCTTGAACTCCAGCCTGTTCGGATTATTCTGTCTGATAAGCTGGTAGGCCGCATCCAGGATGGCTTGGGTGGACCGATAATTCGTGCGGAGAACGATCTTCTTGGTTTTGGGATAACATTCTTCAAAGTTTAGTATGTTGGTTAAGGACGCTCCTCGGAAACGGA
>CAYGBF010000012.1:0-7979 GCA_964348035.1 uncultured Eubacteriales bacterium
TGTTGAATTAGAGAAAGCAGTCGATTTATCTGGTGGAGCAACATGGCCTACATTGATGTTGAATACAAACTATTTTGAAGCAGAACAAACAAACAAGGGGGAGAAGCTCCTCCAAACTCTAGAGCAGAGAGCAAAACAAGAATACCTGCCGCCTCTGGGTTTCACCTACATTCATTCTGCGCGGAAAGACATGGATCAGGCGTTTAGCTGGCTGGAGAAAGCCTTCGAAGAAAAAGACAGTTTTCTTCCCTGGTGTGCTATTATCCCCATTAAAGGATATCAAATAGCGAAAGAGCCTAGGCTGAGCCCCCTGTTCAAGAAACATGGATTGATCGAATGATAAAAACCATCTCCCACTACAGGATCCTCGAGAAGATCGGGGAAGGCGGGATGGGAGTGGTTTATAAGGCAGAAGATACGAAGTTGCAGCGTAAGGTGGCCCTTAAGTTTTTACCCAGAGAACTTACGCGTGACGAGGAGGCCAAGCAGCGTTTCGTCCAGGAAGCCCAGGCTGCAGCGGCCTTAGATCACCCCAACATCTGCACGGTTTACGAAATCGATGATGCAAAGCTTGCCCCTGCGGAGGCAGGGGAAGAACAGACCTTCATTTCCATGGCCTATATTGAAGGCCAAAGCTTGAAAGACAAGATAAAGTCAGGGCCCATGGAATTTGGGGAAGCTTTGGAAATCGCTGTTCAAGTGTCAGAAGGTCTTCAGGAAGCCCATGAGAAGGGGATAATTCACCGCGATATAAAACCTGGAAATATCTTGATAACAGGAAAAAGCCAGGCAAAGATCATGGATTTTGGTTTAGCCAAAATTGAGTGGGGAGTCGATCTCACCAAAACCGCAACTATCATGGGAACAGTGGCTTACATGTCTCCAGAACAGGCAAGAGGCGAACAGATCGATCACCGCACAGATATCTGGTCATTCGGGGCGATGCTGTACGAGATGCTGACCGGAAAGCGTCCATTCAAGAGCCATCCTGATCAAGCTGCAATTTATGAGATTTTGCATGAGGATCCTCAACCGATCACAAGTTTGAGGGAAGAACTGCCTGTGGAAATAGAGAAAATTATAAATAAATCTTTGGAGAAGAATCCGGCCATTCGCTACCAAAAGATCAATAACGTCCTTGCTGACTTAAAATCCTTAAGGAAAAAGATAGAGGATGGTGCTGTCGAAATGCGGCCACCTGAGCTTAAGCCATCCATCGCTGTTATGCCTTTTTTAGACATGAGCCCTCAAAGGGACCAAGAGTATTTTTGTGATGGGATTGCCGAAGAACTCATCAATGCCCTGACCCACGTCAAGGACTTGCATGTTGTTGCCCGCACATCGGCTTTTTCGTTCAAAGAAGAAAAACTCGATGTCCGCGACATCGGTAAAAGATTAAATGTCAAAACAGTTCTCGAAGGCAGTATCCGTAAAGCTGGAAACAGAGTCAGGATTACATCCCAGTTGATAAACGTGGAAGATGGCTATCATCTCTGGTCGGAGAAATTCGACAGGGAGATGGAGGATATCTTCGCCATCCAGGATGAGATATCGATGTCCATCGTCGAAAGTCTTAAAGTTAAATTACTAAAAAGAGAGAAAGCGGCGATTGAAAAACGCCATGCCGATGATCCAGAAGCTTACAACCTCTACCTCAAAGGTCTCCACTTCGGTTCCAAGCCAACCCCAGAAGCATTCAATAAAGCCCTCGAATATCACAGAAAAGCCATCGATAAGGATCCAAACTTTGCTCTTCCGTATGCAGCTATGGCGAATATATACGCATCTTTTGGCGCCCTGAGTCTCTTACCTCCACTCGAAGTCCTTCCCAAGGCCAAGGCAGCTCTGAAAAGGGCCATGGAATTAGATGATTCACTTTCTGAGGCCCAGGCTGAGGCAGCCTTTTCAGCCTTTTGGTTTGAATGGGACTGGAAAGCTGCCGAGACCTATTTCAGAAGGGCATTATCCATAAATCCAGGTAATGCCTTTTGTCATGCCTTCTATGCTTGGTTTAATCTGGCCATGGGAAGGCCTGATGAGGCCGTATCAGAAATCAAAAAAGCTCAAGAACTCGATCCTCTCATGTCAGCCTTTTATGCCTTCGGGACTGGGATTCATCGAATAATCGGAAAACTTGATGAAGCCATAGATCAGTTTAATAAAGCCATCGAGTTAGATCCCAACTCTGGCCTGGCCTATTTCCATGTCGGGGCAGCCTATCTTGCCAAAGGGATGATGGAAGAGGCTGTTTCTCATCTCCAAAAATCCTTGAACTTAACGCCCTATTCAGGATGGGCAGAATCCTGCCTAGTCGACGTTTATCTTCAGCAAGGAAAAGGGAGGGAAGCCGAACGGCTCCTTGAACAATTACTCGAGCGAAAGAAAAAGACGTTTGTCTCGTCCTACTGCATAGCCCATATCTATCACAGTTTGGAAGATTTAGACAAAACATTAGAATTTCTGGAAAAGGCATACGAAGAACGGGACACTTTGATGCCCTTTATTAATGTTTTTCTTGAATTTGGCAAAGTTCGATCTGAGCCCAGGTTTAAGGCGATCCTGGAGAAAATGGGGTTTTGAGGTTATCCGGCTCGCTTGCAGACGACGATAAAATCTTTAGATTCTTCATCCAGCTCGTTTTCACGAAAATCTCCGTAGATATTAACCAGCTCTAATTTTGATCGATGGATCAGATGCTCCAGCTCGTACCGGAAAAAATATCTCAGCGGGAAACTCCATTCTTTTCTGATTTCTTTGTCTTCTTCTTCCCAAATGAAGTGCATGATGACGTGAAGGATTTGGTTCGTCAAATCAGGCTCTGCTGAAGAAAAACGTGTCAACTTTTTCCCTTCCTCGTATTCGCCCTCAAAGTCGGGTGTGTCCTCTAGACCCTCGACAATATATTTGAGGTTCGGCACAAAGACATCGAAAATCAGTTTGCCTCCGGGATTCAAGTGGTCGTGGATTTTGTCCAGGACTATTAACTGATCCTCGGTGGTGAGGAAGTGAGAAAAGACCCTGAACGGAGCGATAATGAGGTCGAATTTTTTGTCAACATCCAAATCTCTGGCGTCTTGGACTTTTACTCTGTGATGGTCTTTTTTGTCGAGCTTAGCCTTTAGAATGTCTATCATATTCGGGCTGACGTCGGTACCGTATACATCCGCTCCCAACTTGAGAGCATCTACAAATATCCGCCCTGTGCCCACACCGATTTCTAAAATAGGACCCTTGGTTTGAGAGATTTTTTTCAAGTAGTACCCGCAGTCTGCCCCTGTCAGGACTTTGGCGTAGGTGACATCATAGAACCGGGCCACAAAATCGGGGTATTTATCGGGTTCGGACATCTTATAATTTTCTGCCGTAAACGTAATCGCCGACCCTTCTCATCCACTCCAGTTCTTCCTCTGTCATCGGTCCTTTGGCCGCTTCGGCAAGATTCTGTTCGAGATATCTGGCTTTAGAGGGCCCGCTGATGGCCACATCTACATCAGGGTTGGCCAGGACGAAACGGTAACAATCTCCTGCTGTCGGCCGCCTTTCGTCAGCAGGGATTTTCTTTGATTTGGCCAGAGACATGTTTTTGGTGGCATTGAAAATCACGATTCCCGGGCGATCTTCAGGCAGATAAGGAAAAATATCCTCCTCAGCTCCCCTGTTGGCTGCATTATAACGGATATGGAAGAGGTCGAAGCGTGAGTCTTTGGCTAACTCAGCAAAGAGAGGGCGGTTATGGCTGGATAGACCCAGATAACGGAAAGCGCCTTGTTTTCGCAGGTTTTCGGCGGCATCCATTATTTTAGGCTTAGGAGGCTTTTTGTGCCAGCCGAGGAGTAAAACGTCAGCGTAGTCGATACCAAGCTTTTTCAGACCACGCATCAGGCTTTTTTCGAGACCCTTCGGTGACCGCCGGAAATCCTGAATCACCACCACGAGATCATTCCGTTTTCCTTGGGCTATGATGTTGCGGATGGCTTTTGCCATTTTTGACCTGCGCAGCGCTCCCCAGTAAAAATAATTACAGCCGGCTTCGAACGCTGCCTCGATAGCTTCAGTCGGCGCCCCGTAAGCGGCACCAAGGCCCAAACGGCCCACGAAGAGATCCGTCTTTCCAAGCTTCACCTTTTCACCGATCCAGTTTGACATGAATTATCTCCAGAATAATGAGTGATGAATTAGGAAGCCTAAACAAAAATAAATAAAAGGTCAATAAGATGGGGTCAGACTTTGATAACTTGAATAATTAATTTCCAATTAAAGTCGAATGACTTCACTTTATCTGCTACGATAATGATCGCAGTAGCATAAAACAGGATAATTCGTGTTTTAGGAGCAACAATGAACAACAATCTGGAAAAGAACAAATCAATTGTCTGTGACTATTTAGAGGAAGTTTGGAATAAGAAAAGTCCTGCCGCACTGGAGCGGTTCATCGCCCCAGACTATGTTCGGCACTGCGAGGCGATGCCGCCTCCTCTGCAAGAGCTTAAGGGCATCGAAGGCCTAAAACAGATGTATTCGATGACCATGGCCTCATTCCCCGATTGGGATGAGCAGATTGAAATCTTGTCTGCGGAGGTAGATAAAGTCGCCTATCTCAGCAGGGCGACGGGCACTCAAAAGGGACCATTCGGTCCATTCCCTGCGAGCGGCAAATCAATCAAAGTGACGATTATCGGCATCCATAGAATAGCCAACGGTAAGATTGCCGAAACGTGGGTGACCTGGGACAATGTCGCCTTACTCACTCAGATGGGGCATTTCCCCCCTCCCGCATAAAATCGGATTGTTAATGAGTTTAGATGAGAATTTTTAAGAACACCACCGTCAATCCTAAAAGAAAGGTAGATTCAATTTTTGACAAAGTATAACTTTGGTTATACCATAACAGTATGAAAACAGCGATTTCCATTCCAGACTCTATTTTTAGGGCGGCTGAAAAGCTTGCTCAGCGTCTCGGGATCTCCCGAAGCGAACTGTACGCCAATGCCGTCTCTGAATATCTACAAGAGCACCGCAATGATAATGTTACCAAAAAGCTTAATGAAATCTACAAAAAGGAATCTTCTTCTCTTGACTCAGTCTTGCAGACACTTCAATCTGATTCTATTCATAAGGACGAGTGGTAATGCAAAGGGGAGAGATTTGGTGGGCTGTCCTACCTAGCCCATCAGCTTCAGAACCTGGGTACAGGCGGCCATTACTGATTGTTCAATCCGATGATTTTAATCGAAGCCGCATAAGCACCGTTATTGCTGTGGTTGTCACCTCGAACCTTCGATTAGGCGACGTCCCAGGTAATGTCCTTCTTTCTCGAAAGATTTCTGGGTTACCGAAAAAGTCAGTTGCTAATGTCTCTCAACTTATAACTGTAGATAAATCATTCTTAACCGAGAAAGCAGGGAAGTTGAGCCCCCAAATATTAAAGGATGTAGAAGCAGGTATCCGACTTGTTCTGTCCCTGTGAGAGTAGATTCGGGAATACCCATGGCCTATGCTTGAGCTCGATTTTCTTGTCTTACCCAATTGAGCCCCTAGAGTTTGAAAGGTGAGATAATCATCCTTTCCCCATACATATCATCCTTGTCAAAAAAACTGCCTGGAGTTTTTGACGATCGGTTTGTATGCCCCGCGGCTTGCCGCGCGGAACCGATCGTTGAGGGATCCAAGGGGGTATGCCCCTTGGCCGCAGGGCGCGGGTTCATACCCCGCCCGAGAAGGGGAGGCAGAGAACCCGATCTTGGATCGGGTGAGGAAAGCAGAGCTTTTACTAAAGGAAACGAAGTCAGTTCCCCCTCCAAGTTGACTCTCTTCTGCTGTATTTGGTATTCTTTTGCCTGCGAGGGAAATGGGTAAGCCGTGACAATCAGATGTTCTAAATGTCAATCCGATAATCCTGAGACTGCTACCTTTTGTGCGGATTGTGGGACAAGGCTTTCCTCCCCTAAGGATATTGATGTAACTAAGACAATAAAATCACCTAAAGAAGAGCTACCCCCCGCCTCCTCTGACTCTGGGACTTCCTCCTGGGATTCCGTGGTCCACGGCCGTTTTCTACCTGGTGCCATGCTGGCTGGCCGCTATCGGATAGTAGGTCTGTTGGGCAGAGGAGGGATGGGCGAGGTCTACCGAGCTGATGACCTCAAGCTTGGTCAGGCCGTCGCCTTGAAGTTTCTGCCGCCGCAGTTCTCGGAAGATCCGAAACGGCTGAAATATTTCCACAGCGAGGTCCGTCTGGCGCGGCAGGTTTCACATCCTAACGTGTGCCGGGTGTATGATATCGGCGAGGTGGAGGGGCAGCATTTCCTGTCCATGGAGTCGTCGATGGCGAAGACCTGGCCACGCTGATCCGCCGTATTGGCCGCCTTCCACAGGACAAGGGCCTCGACATTGCCCAGCAGCTCTGTGCTGGCTTGGCCGCTGCCCATAATCGGGGAGTGCTCCATCGCGATCTGAAGCCCGCGAACGTGATGCTCGATGGCCGCGGGAGAGTCAGGATTGCCGATTTCGGCCTCGCGCGGCTGGCTGCTGAGCAGGAAGGCCCAGAAGCGGCATCCGGAACACCGGCCTACATGGCTCCCGAGCAGCTAACCGGCGGCCAGGCGACCGAACAAAGCGATATCTATTCCCTCGGGCTGATCCTGTTCGAGCTCTTCACTGGCAGGCGGGCCTACGACGCAGAAAACAAAGCCGAACTGCTAAGGCTGCGTGAGCGCTCATCGCCGGCGGCACCCTCGACCATCGTCCCGGACATCGATCCTGGGGTCGAACGAGTGATTCAACGGTGTCTGGAGAAGGAGCCGAAGGACCGTCCGCGGTCGGTCATGGCTGTGGCTGCGGCGCTGCCCGGCGGAGACCCTTTGGCCGCTGCACTGGCAGCCGGGGAAACACCTTCACCAGAGATGGTCGCCGCTGCAGACGAGTCGGGCCGGCTGCCTCCTCGGACCGCAGTCGGTTGGCTTGTCGCCTTGCTGCTGGGGCTCATCATGGCGGCTTTCCTGGCCGACAAGGCCACCGTCATCGGAAACGCCGGGCTGTCTGAGAAACCAGATGCGCTTGACAAGGTGGCGAGAGACATCATCGATGATCTCGGGTACGACACGCATCCCCAGAACCGGGCTTACGGTTTCGAGTACGACACTGATTACTTGACCTTATTGCGGAGAGAAGGAGACGCCTCGAGGCGTGGCGAAACAGCCAAGCGTGGGAGACTGCCTGGAATGTCCTTCTGGTATCGGCAGAGTCCGCATTATCTGCTTCCCGTGGCACGTTACGAATGGATGGTCTCCGCGGACGATCCTCCGCAGACTCAGCCAGGCATGGTGGGCGTCCGGCTCAAGGGAAACGGCGATCTTGTCGAGTTTTATGCTGTGCCCCGGAAAGGCGGCAATCAAGCGGATGAGCCGGAAAACGCTGATTGGGAGATACTCTTTGAGCGCGCGGGTCTTGACATGGAGCAGTTTATAGAACGAAAGGACGAAGATTCCATGGGGTTATCCCTGCCCTTGGGCGACCGCTACCTTGTCTGGGAAGAAATGTCTCCAAAAGAAGAGGACGAAGTCCGCGTGGAAGCCGCGTCCTATCACGGCAAGCCTGTCTACTTCAGGATTGTTGAACAGAGACCTATTCCGCAGAGAATGAAGCTGGGTATCCCGCCGAGCGATCGACAACCGATGAGGGTTGAGAAAAGCCGGATTGTGGAATGGACTACCGCCTTGATCGTACTATTAGCCGCTGCGCTGGTAGCGCGGCGGAGTCTGCGTCTGGGGCGAAGCGACCGCAAAGGCGCCTTTCGGTTGGGATTGTTCATCCTCTCGCTCAACCTGCTTGCCTGGCTTTTTGAAGCCAGTCACGTCCCGCATTTTGCCGGGGAACTAGCGCTGGTGTGGTCTGGATTGCGTGAAGCAGTGTTTTACGCTGTGTACTTCGGGATAACCTACGTTGCTTTCGAGCCGTACATACGGCGTTTTTGGCCCAAG
>CAYGBF010000013.1:0-4575 GCA_964348035.1 uncultured Eubacteriales bacterium
GAAGTCAACCCCCGGGCTTCTCGGACCGTCCCCTTCATATCCAAGGCCACAGGGATTCCGCTGGCCAAGATCGCCATCCGGCTTATCATGGGAGAAAAACTGAAGAATCTTCGTTTGCAGCCGTCTTCATCAGGTTTGTACGCCGTCAAGGAGGCAGTTTTTTCCTTCGATAAATTCCTGGATGTCGATCCTGTCCTCGGTCCTGAGATGCTCTCTACGGGAGAATCCATCGGCATCGATAGATACTTTCCGCTGGCCTTCCTGAAGGCAGAGGAAGGAGCAGGATTTTTTCTGCCGCAGAGCGGGAAGGTCTTCATCAGTGTCTGTGACGAGGATAAACCTAAAGTGGTTCCCTTTGTAGAAAAACTCGATACTTTGGGCTTCGAGATGATTGCGACCGAAGGAACGGCACAATATCTGCGGAGACACGGCTTTGTCGTGGATACGATCGGGAAGGTTTACAGAGAGAAAAATAACATCCTGGATGATATTCGGGAAAGAAAAGTGAATATGATCTTCAACACTCCCTCTGGAGGTGTCGAAAGGAAGGACGAACAGATGATCAGGAAAGTGGCCTTCTCCTACCGGGTTCCCTGCTTCACCACGATTCCTTCAGCCAGTGCGGCCATCAAGGCCATCGAGATGAGAAGGCGGCTCTCGTCTTCGCTCCTCTGCCTTCAAGACATCCATGCGGCAGGAGATTCAGAAAATTTTGAGGATCGGTAGGTCCGCCGACTGAAGAGTCCGATCCGTGTTCGATTGCCTCAAAATGAGATAAAAGCTCTCTGGGCAAACCTTGCCAATCCAGCTCTGGAAAATTAAAATAGTGGGCTTGATCGAAAAATGTCAAATACTTGACAAGGAGGAAATCATTATGGGAAATCATACCAGACTCATGAGAACGATCTTCATCGCTGCTCTGACAATTTACTTGTTGTCTCCAGCCCTTGCCCAGCAGGAAAGAAAACCTCTTCTCCTCCAGGAGATGACCTGGACCGATGTCAAAGATTATCTCAAAACAGGCGATATGGTCATCATCCCCCTGGGTAGCACCGAACAGCACGGACCCCATATGCCGCTCGGCACGGATTATTACGAGGCCACGGGCATGTCTAAGATGATCTCCGAGCGGACAAGGGTTGTCGTCGCGCCTGTGTTATTTTCTGGTTACAGCGAGTACCACAGCGGGTTTGCCGGCTCCCTGAGTCTCAGGCCCGAGACCATGGAGCAGGTCTTGTTTGAATCGGCACAGTGGCTGATCAAGCACGGGTTCCGGAGGATCATGTTCTTCAACTATCATGGAGGAAACCGGGTCGTGGAGATGAACGTGATTCACAGGATCAACCACACGTCCGAGGCTATCGCCGTGGCCATCGGAGCAGGGGCCGGTTTCCAGAGAGGAGGAGAGGGAGTGGAAGGTGTGGATTTTGACGAGCACGCCGGGATCAATGAGACGTCGATGATGCTCTACCTCAAACCCGAGTTGGTTAAGATGGAGAGGGCCGAAAAGCCAAAACTGAAATTTTCTCCGTTGATGGGGAAGTTGATGATGATGAGCCAGAAATACCCGGAGCTGGGGGTTATCCTAGGTTCCCTGTTGGCTGTTCCGGTTGAGACCAAAAAGGGGGGAGCCAGCCATGAAATCTCGAGCAACGGCATCTGGTCGACGGGCGATCCGAAACGCGCCACAAAAGACAGAGGGGAGCGGGTCGTACGACGGATGGTCGACCGGGCTGTGACGTTCATCGAGGCCTGGAAAAAGGTCGATGGATAGACTAGAATAATATTTTAACTAGAATGATATTTTGACAGGAGAACAGATATGGACAAGGTGAGTAAAGATGTTGAGAATGTCATCATAGAGGCCATAAAACTGGAGGTCAACGGGCAGAAATTTTTCCAGCATGCCGAGGAGGTCACCCAAAACGAGCTGGGGAAAAAGATGTTCCGCAGACTGGCCGAAGAGGAAGTGAAACATCTCGAGACTTTCAGCCGGATGTTCAGCGATATCCTGGGCGGCAAAGACTGGAAAAAACACATCAGACCGGCCGAGTTCCAGGAAAAATCCGACCTTATAGAGAGACTCAAGGAAAGCGTGAAAAAAGAAGAAGGAAAGGGAGAAGTAGAAGCCATCCGGTTAGGCATGGAACTCGAGGAACGGGCCATCCAGCTCTTCCAGAAGGCAGCCGATGATGCGGCTGATCCGGTCGCCAAAGAGATGTTCCAGAAGATCTGTGAGGAGGAGAAGTTCCACTACGATCTTCTCCAGGCCCAGTATGACGCCGTCACCCATTCCGGTTTCTGGCTGGACAGCGCCGAGTTCCAGATGGATGGGAAATGGTAGGTTTTCTCGATCTTTTGTTTGATTCCGAGATTTCCTGACTGCTGTCGGATTCAACTTTTTTGGCATATTCATGCGCTTTAAAAAAACACATAATTCGTCAGGAGGACGATGCAGATGAAAACAGGATTCTATGCCTTTGTCGCTCTCATCATACTCGTGGCTTGTTCGGGTTGCCAAAAGACCGGAACTCTGGAGACTCACGAAGCTGAACTGGCAGAACTCGTCGAGGCTACGGGCCTTAAGGCCGAATACATTACCTATGGTAATATCATACAAGGAATTCCTCCTCCTCGATTCCACGAACAAACAGGAGCCGATTACAAACCCAGTCGGAACGAGGACCCGGCGATTCCAGCCCAATGCTGGATCGAAACCGGATACGGCACTCAGAATGCCTGTCAATACTGCCACACCAATTACCTTTGGGACATTCGACACGGCAATGCCTTCCCTCTCGCCGAAGATCAAATCTTGTACAGCTTCCCGTCCCCGAACTTAAACCGAGTGAACTGGGAAAACATCATTTTTCCTCAAAAGATCGTTCGCCGTCTGGAGGAGGAAGGACTTGCCGTCCCACGGCCAGATGATCTCGACAATCTGGGCTACGTGAGGATAGACAACTGGAGAGCCGCCTACAAAAAAGCAAGAGCTCTGGGGGATACGACCTGGAATAATCTTTCAAATCCAGAATCAGATTTCCAGCTTTTTCCTGCCCTCGATCCGGATGACCTTTTCCCGATGGCCGGAGATGACCCTACGGGTGGAGGTCGTCATGGCTACGTGGACAAGCAAGGGTTTGTCCGAGGACATGATGATACCTACACTGGTTGGCGGGCCGTGAATTTCTTTCCCTATGCCATTTTTACACCTTTGACGGGGTCGGTGAGCGGGATTTATGTCCGACTGCCGCAAACCTTCATGACCCAGGACGGCGAGCCGAACATCGGCGTCTACAAGAAGAACCTGGATCTCCTCGAGCAGAATATCAAGAATCTGAAGATGTCCTCTTCCAGCTATTTCGGAGATGCCTCAGATGTTGGAGTAAAGAAGGGATTCTTCCCGGTGGGAACTGAATTTGCCCATCCTCTCCACTATGTGGATCTGAACGCAGACGGTGAGGTTGGCGTCGGCTTGGATGGGTTAGACAGAAACACAGATGTCGACTATGAATTTCCGGGAACCCGGTCCAAGAGGGTCAAAGAAATAAGGTACATGTACAAATGGAAGGATGTTGACTTGGAAGATATCGGTGAGGATGAGTCCGAAGGAGAGGAGATAGCCCAGGTCATCGGCCAGGAATGGAAAGGCTGGATCGATAACGGAGCCGGCTGGATTCTGGCGGCCTACATCGAACGAAGAGACGGAAAACTCAGGCCTCAAACTACAGAAGAACTGCTCCAGTGCAAAGGATGTCACTCTGCGGTGGGCAACACGGTAGACGCGGTCTGGTCATTCCAGCGAAAACTTCCGGATGAGTTGGGTTGGGGAGAGATGAATTACGGTCAGTACAAAAAAGCAGAGCCAGAGAGAACACATCTTCAGGATTACCGGAAGGCCAATACAGACATCGGAGAGCTGGAGTATTTCTACTCGACCGTTGTCGGAGCCGACCTTTTCGGCGTCATGCTCCCCGAGATAAAAATCGAACTCATGGCCCATGCTGAACAAGAAAGGCTGGTTGAACAGCTGAGTTTAGCAAACCGGCTGGAGGATATTTTTGATGACGAGAAACTGAAGATGATCGAAAGAGCAAAGAGAAAGGAAATACTCCAGGAGAGGGCCAAGATCATGAGACATTACGCTTCCACCCGGTCCTATCTCACCTCTGACCCAGAATCAGGAAAGGATTTTATCAAAGGAACCGTTTTCTACCCCAGTCAAGAAACCGCACTCACGAATATCGCCGGTTACCGCAGAATCGTTCTTGACCAGAGTTTCAATCTGGGCAAGAATGTCTTCGGCTCCCAGCCCGAGGCCATTCCGTTCGCATTTCGATCAGACGGGACTGTGCTTAACGCTGACAGAGAGATCATCCCGTTGGGCGCAGTGATTGACAGTCGTCCCTGGGGAGAGGATGGTGTTGGAGTCACTCCGACAAGCGTGGTCAAGGTCAGCGCCGAAGGACTCCCAGTCGATGATGCCGGCCGGGTGGTGGACATCGAGATTTCTCCGGAAAGGGCTGTCGGGCATGTCAGTCAGGGAGGCACGTTCGAAACCCGCTACAACTCCAT
>CAYGBF010000014.1:0-9411 GCA_964348035.1 uncultured Eubacteriales bacterium
TCAAGAGTGAAGATTACTATTACCCGACTCCCGAAAGAGTCGTCTACTACATAAAAAAGATCATGGAGTGGTGATCATGGCTAATCAATTCAAGTTTCCAGACATCGGAGAAGGGATAACCGAGGGTGAAATCGTCAAATGGCGTGTTCAGGAAGGCGAAGATGTCGAGGTTGACCAGACTCTGGCCGAAGTGGAAACCGATAAAGCCATCGTCGAGGTCCCCTCTCCATACAAAGGCACGGTCCTGAAGCTCCATTTCAAGGAAAAAGATATCATCCATGTCGGAGAGGTGCTCGTCACCATCGGAGAAACGGGAGAAGATGTCGAAGAAATGGCCGTTGAGGAAAAACCTGAACCCGAGGAGAAACCTGCACCCGGTGTCGTCGGCACCATCACCGAGACCCGGGAAGAAATCCGAGATATAAAGGCCACGCCCAAGGTCCGAAGGCTTGCTCAGGAGCTGGGTGTGGACATCAAAACCATCCCCGGCTCGGGGCCGCAAGGACGGATAACCGAAGAGGATATTCGCCAGGCCAAGACGGAAAAGCCTCCTCCCGTGAAGAAGCCGGAGATAAAAATCAAATCAAAGTTTGACTTCTACGGGACTATCGACCGCATCCCCTTAAGAGGTGTAAGGCGGGCGACGGCTAAGAGGATGAGCGAGTCCGTGTCTAAGGCCGCTCACGTAACCCATTTTGATGAAGCAGACGTGACGGAGCTGGCCAAACTGCGAATTACGATGAAAAAGGAAGCAGAAAAGAAGAAAATTAAGCTCACCTATCTTCCGTTTATCGTCAGAGCGGTTATCCTATCTTTGAAGGATCATCCCCTGCTCAACGCAACCTTGGACGAGGAAGAAGGAGAGATCATCGTCAAGAACTATTACAACATCGGGATTGCCGTGGATATTCCGGAGGGATTGATCGTGCCGGTGATCAAGCTGGTCGAGCACAAATCCCTGCTCGAGCTGGCCCATGAAATCCAGCAACTCGCAGAGGCAGCCAAGGCTAGAACCCTAGACATGGCCGACCTTAAAGGCGGAACCTTCTCGATCACGAATGTCGGGATGATCGGAGGCGAAGCGGCCACTCCGATCATCAACTTTCCTGAAGTGGCTATCCTGGCCACTCTCAGGATCGCGGACAGGGCTCGCGTCGTCGACGGAGAAATCAAGATTAAAAAGATCCTGCCTCTCTGTCTGTCCTTCGACCACCGAGTTATCGATGGAGCGGAGGCGGGAAGATTCACGAATGATCTCATCCGACTATTAGAACATCCAGACCAGCTGACCACAGATTTAGATCAGTAAAAAAAGGAACCGCTCTTTTTTTACTTGGTCCCTGCTTCTGCAGGGACAGGCTGCAGCAGGGACCCAGTAAATTAAATTACTTCCTCAAAGGAAAGAAACGTCCCTTTTTGTTACTTTTTACTCTTCTTCCTGTAGCCTGGGATACCGGGCTCCGTCATTGTCTTCGGATTTAAGATGTCCTTGAGCCTTTTTTCATCCAGCCAGCTTTTCTCCAGCACGACTTCTGTCAGTGTTTTTCCGCGGGCCAAAGATTCCTTCGCCACCTGGGAAGCGCGCGCATAACCGATGTAGGGAGATAAGGCCGTGGCCACTCCCAGGCTTTTCTCGGCATAATCTTGACATTTTTCCTTGTTGATCTTTATCCCCTGGAGACAGAGTTCATCGATCTGTTTCATAGCCTGACCCATGATCTGAATCATGAAATTTATGTTTAAGGCGATCACGGGCATCATCACGTTCAGCTCTAGTTGTCCTGCCTGAACCGCACCACTGACAGCCAGATCGCAGCCGAGGACCTGGTAGCAAACCATGTTCATCATCTCGAGCATGGAGGGGTTGACCTTACCCGGCATGATGGATGATCCGGGAGCGACTGCGGGCAACTGGATCTCGCCGAGTCCGGTCTTCGGTCCCGAAGCAAGAAGGCGAAGATCGTTGGCAATCCGGTTCATCTCTAGAGCCAAGTTCCGGAGGGCGGCCGAGACCTCTGCCATCGGCTGCTGACTCTGCATAGCCTCTCTGAGGTCTGGAGCCTTGGTCAATCGAAATCCGGTCGATTCCGACAATTGCCTGACCATCTCTTCTCTGTATCCTGGCAGAGTGTTCAGGCCTGTTCCGACGGCACTCCCGCCGATACCCAGCAGAGTCAGCGACTGGGCGGCCTTTTTAAAGAACATCCGACTTCTCTTCACTGCCTGACTGTAGGCTCGGAATTCCTGGCCCAGCCTGATAGGTGGTGCATCTTGGAGATGAGTGCGCCCAGATTTCAGGACAGAGTCGAACTCCTTGCCTTTTTCACGAAAGGAGCGTTCCACATCTTCTAAGGCAGGATACAGATGATCCCTGAGGAGGAAAAGCGCGGCCAGCCGCATCGCTGTCGGAAAAACATCGTTGGTGCTCTGGCCTATGTTGACATGGTCGTTGGGATGAACAAGGCTGTATTCGCCCTTCTTCCCTCCCAATATCTCTTCAGCCCGGTTGGCGATCACTTCGTTACAGTTCATGTGGAATGAAGTTCCCGCTCCCATCTGAAAAACATCGACGATGAACTGATCTCTCAACTTTCCCTTTAAAATGTCGTCGCAGGCTTTCACGATAGCTCGAGTCCTCTTCTTATCTAACCTTCCCTGTTTATGGTTAGTTAGAGCGGCTGCTTTCTTTATCCTGACGAAGGCATCCACCAATGCTGGATGAGCTCTCAGGTCGCTTATCGGGAAATTCTCGACAGCTCTGATGGTTTGGATGCCGTAGTAGGCATCGGCCGGTACGCGTCGAGTGCCGAGAGAATCCTTCTCCACTCGCTTGTTCTTACCCATTCTGAATCTCCTATTTTAATTATCTTCGCTTGTTCCCCTTTTTCATTCTTGCTTGACCTGTTTGATGCGGTTCTTTTCGTCAACCAGGATGATCTTTGGAATGAAATAATCTGTTTTTTCCTCTGTTAAAACGGTGTAGGTGGCGATGATCAACTCATCCCCAATCCGAGCCTTATGCGCCGCAGCCCCGTTGACTCCGACCTCCCCCGAATCCCTTTCTCCCTTGATCAAGTAGGTCAAAAATCTCTCCCCGTTGGTGATATTATAAACGTGGATCTGCTCGTAAGGGAGCATATCTACCGCGTCCATAAGGTTGGCGTCCAGAGTCAGACTTCCCTCATAATCAATATCGGTTTGAGTCACTCTGGCTCTGTGGATCTTCGCCTTTAACATGATTCTTCTCATCGTTGGTTACTCCTTCTGTTAGACAAGGATGTTGTCGATAAGCCTTACCCCACCGATGTAGACGGCTAAGGCAATCAATGCTTCCCCTTCTACCCTCGAGAGCGGGTTCAGCTCTTCCGTATCCACGATCTCAGCATAGTCTATCCTGGCCCTGGGTTCCTGGTGGATGATGCCTCTGATCTCTTGGAGAATTTTTTTGGCGTCTCTCTCCCCTCTCTCGATCATCGCTCGGGCAGTACCCAGACTTCTCCAAAGACTCAAAGCTGCTTCTCTCTCTCTCTCGTCTAGGTATGCGTTGCGCGAACTCAAGGCAAGACCATCGCTATCCCGCACGATGGGTAAGACTTCGATCGCCACATCCATGTTTAAATCTTTGACCATCTTATTCAGAATGATCGCCTGCTGGGCGTCTTTCTGGCCGAAAAAGGCCTTATCCGGCTGGATGATATGGAATAATTTCAAGACCACCGTACAGATGCCTCTGAAGTGTCCCGGGCGCGACCGTCCGCAGAGTTTGGTTTGAAGTTCAGGAAGTTCGACGTACGTCTTGTACCCCTCAGGATACATCTTCTCGGATTCAGGGAAAAAAACGATATCGACTCCCATTTCATCCAGAATTTGAGTGTCCCGCTCCCTATCCCTGGGATACTGCTTGAAATCCTCAGCCGGACCAAACTGGGTGGGATTAACGAATATGCTGACCACGGTTACATCGCTTGCTGCGAGAGATTTTCTCACCAAACTCAGATGGCCCTCGTGTAAATAACCCATGGTCGGGACAAACCCGATCCTTTTCCCGATGGACTTAAGATCCCTGACCTCTGTTTTCATCTCCTTGATAGTCGTGATGATTCTCATGCCCTCCTCACAGAATTCCCGTGAGAGTGATCTCCTCTGTAAAGAGTTTAGGAAAACGTCGTGGGATCATCGGTCCTTTACGGGTCATTCCCGGGATTTTTTTTGGCTGAGCGATCTGAGTACATTTGGTTTTAGGTGATAGGAATGACTCTCATCCGGAAACCGGCCTTCTCTGACTTCCTGGCCGTATTCTCTCAAGGCCTGGAGGATCAGCCCGTGTAAATCCAAGTAGGATTTGACAAACTTGGGCAAATGCCCATCAGAAAGCCCGACCAAATCATGGAAGACGATGATCTGTCCATCACAACCTGGACCGGCGCCGATGCCGATAGTCGGGATCTTGAGCATCTTGGTGATGGTGTGGGCCACCTGGTCTGGGATGCACTCCAAGACGACTGAAAAAACCCCGGCCTGTTCCAGCTTCCTGGCCTCCTCGATGATGTTTTCCGCTTCCTCTACTGCTTTACCTCTGACCCTGTACTGCCCCAAATGATGGATGGATTGAGGAGTCAGCCCGATGTGGCCCATGACAGGGATGTCCGCTTCGACGAGGATTTCGATGAGCTTCAGCCTTTTTTCTGAAGCTCCTTCGATCTTTACGGCTTTGGCTCCCCCTTCCTTCAAGAACCGGGAGGCATTTAAAATTGACTCCTGTTGAGACAGATGGTACGAAAAATAAGGCATATCCCCGACAACCAAGGCCTTCTCTGTTGCTCTGACCACTGGTTTCGTGTGGTGAATCATCTCCTCCATCGTGACCGGGATCGTGTTTTCGTATCCCAGAACAACCATCCCCAGGGAATCACCAACAAGGACAAGATCAATCCCCGCCTCGTCGACGATCCTGGCCGTCGGAAAATCGTAGGCGGTTAAAGCCACGATTTTTTCGTTTTTTTCTTTTTTCTTCTGGAGGGAGGGGATGGTTACCGGTTCGGTTTTATGGTTAGGCATGGTCAATCCTTTCTCCCCATCTCGCCTTTAACATCGAGATTGAGGTAAAGTCATAAGCCGAGGATGGTCTCTTATTCTTTGTTTTTTTTCTTATCCTCTTGGCTCAACGGCACGTAGTAGAGAGGACTTTTCTTCATCTGTTTGATCTTCTCGACAATATCCATTATATCCTCATCGCGGCTAAAATCCAACTCATCAGCCCGGACAACGAGGAGAGGAGTCGCTTCGTAGTTGAAGAAAAAATAGTCGAAGGCCTCGAGGATATCGGCCAGATACTTCTCTGAAATATTCTTTTCCAGAGCACTTCCTTCTTTGGCTATCTTCTTCAGGAGGGCTGGGAGGGAGAGTTGAAGATAAATGACAAGATCAGGCTTGGCAATGCGTTCATTGAAAATGCTGTAAATTTTCTCGTAAATGATGAGTTCATCATCTGTTAGCGTCTGGTAAGCGTAGATTTTATCCTTTTCCATCAGATAATCACAGATAACTCTTTCTTCGAATAAATCTCTCTGGACAAGTCTTTGTTGTTGATGGTATCTGTTGACCAAAAAAACCAGCTGGGTCAGGAAGGCAGCGCCTTCCTTTTCGTCGTAAAACTCCTTGAGATACGGATTCTCAACCCGGTCATAGACGACTCTTCCTCCGATTTTTTGGGATAGAAGATTGGCCAGAAGAGTCTTCCCGGTTTTGGGCGCTCCTTCTACGGCGATGTGTCCGAAGGCAATCTTGTCCTCTTCACCCATTTCTCAACCTGTTGAAAAGGTCGGTTAAAAAATACCGTATCACTCAGGATAAGTCAATTGAATAAAATTGAGGTCCCCGATCAAGAATGAGGCCATTTTTTGTAGTGATTCCAGGTTTGATCTATTCCGTTCTACTCCGATTTCTGCTGAACAGGAACGATAATCCAGGCGATGATGTAGAAGAGGGCCATCGGAAATACGGCTGTGAGCAAACCGACGGCGACGAAAATAAGCCGGGTCAGTGTCACATCTAATTCGAAGTATTCCCCCAATCCCCCACAAACCCCCCCGATCATCTTATGCTGTTCTGATCGGTATAATTTTTTGGCCATGATACATGTCCTTTTTTAATATGATTTTTTGCTTCCAGATATATATACGAAAAATCACCTTAAAAGATTCATGGCTTCGTCGGGAAAAACGCCCCTATTCCTTTTGTCGGTGGAGGTAGGCATTCAGTTTGTCGACCAAAAGTTGAGGGTTCTCGATTCCTTCGGTCTCCAGAAGTTTTCCCAGAGTTCCCCAAACAGGCTCACCGCACCTGATGCACCGCACGCCGTTCTTTGTCAGAAAACCTACAGCCTCGGGGAATGATGCGGCCAGCTCTTCGACTGGGATATCCAGCGTGACTTCATTTCTCATCAATCACCAAATTTGATGCCTTGAGCGAGAGGAAGTTCTTTGGACCAGTTGATGGTGTTTGTCTGACGGCGCATGTATCCTTTCCAGGCGTCTGATCCAGACTCTCTTCCTCCTCCAGTTTCCTTCTCGCCACCGAACGCTCCTCCTATTTCTGCTCCAGAGGTTCCGATGTTGACGTTGGCGATTCCGCAATCAGAGCCTTCGTGGGAGAGAAATTTTTCAGCTTTCAGGAGATTGGTCGTGAAGATGGCACTGGATAATCCTTGGGGAACCTCGTTATGAAGCTCGATCGCCTCCTCGATAGTTTCATATTCCATCAGGTAGAGGATGGGAGCAAAGGTTTCGTTGTGCACGATCTCTGTTTGAGCGGGCATCTTGACGATGGTCGGCTCGACAAACTGCTCACCGTGATCGGGAAGCCTGCTTCCGCCGTAGATGACTTCCCCACCTTGCTCCTTGGCCTTCTCCAAAGCGGCCATCATATCTTCCACTGCTGCCTCAGTCACCAGGGGACCCATCAAAATTCCTTCGTCCAACGGATTCCCGATCTGCACTTGCTGGTAGCCCTTGATGATTCTCTCCGTCAATTCCGATGCGATGGACTTGTGCATTATGATCCTTCGTGTGGATGTGCATCGTTGGCCGGCCGTGCCGACGGCTCCGAAGAGGATGGTGCGGACCGCCATTTCCAGGTCGGCCTCCTCGGTGACGATGATACCGTTGTTTCCACCGAGCTCGAGGATGGTCCGCCCGAATCGTCGAGCCACCGCTTCGGAGACTCGTCGTCCCATCAAGGTGGACCCGGTGAAGGAAATGAGAGGGAGGCGTGGGTCGTTGATCATTCTTTCCCCTACGACGGCACCGCGGCCGATCAAGATGTTAAAAATGCCGTTGAGCCCGTGGTCGGCCATGACTCGGTTGGCAATATGTTGAACGGCGATGGCTGTCAACGGAGTATCAGAGGAAGGTTTCCAGATAACCGTATCTCCGCAGGCGGCAGCGATGGCCGCATTCCAAGCCCAAACCGCCACCGGAAAGTTAAAGGCCGTAATGACTCCTATGGCACCTAGGGGATGCCACTGTTCGTACATCCGGTGAGCCGGGCGTTCCGAATGCATGGTTAGCCCGTAAAGCTGCCGGCTCAGTCCGACAGCAAAATCGCAGATGTCGATCATCTCCTGAACCTCGCCGACTCCTTCCACCTTTATCTTTCCCATCTCGAGAGTCACCAGCTCTCCCAAGGGTTCTTTCACGTCGCGGATGGCTTGTCCGAGGTCGCGGACCACCAGTCCCCGGTTCGGAGCTGGCATCATCCGCCACTTTTTAAAAGATTCATCCGACTGGCTGACAACCTGCTCGTATGTTTTCTCCGTGGCTTGCCGAACCTTGGCGATGGGCTCCCCAGTCGTCGGATTGAGGGACACAAGCTCAGGTCCTTCAACATCATCAAACCAGGCCTCTGGACCCGCACAGGCCCCGATATTCTCCTGTTTAATCCCTAGTTTTGCTAATAGTTCCTTCATGATTGTCTCCTTTTAGCGCAGAACTTTCCTTATTCCTTCTTGCTCATAAACGGATACCGATAATCCTTCGGCGGATTCAAGTTTTCCTTGACCGTCCGAGCACTCACCCAACGCAGCAGGTTCAGGTAGGAACCAGCCTTGTCGTTGGTTCCAGAGCCCCGGGCGCCGCCGAAAGGCTGCTGACTGACCACGGCTCCAGTCGGCTTGTCGTTGATATAAAAGTTGCCCGCTGCATGCCGGAGGACTCGGGTGGCCTTGACGATGGCCTGGCGGCCATTGGCAAATATCGATCCCGTCAATCCGTAAGGCGAAGTCTCATCACACAACTGTAGCGTTTCTTCAAACTTGGACTCCGGATAGACGTAGATGGTCAGGACAGGCCCAAAAATCTCTTCTTCCATCAGCCTGTGTTTGGGATTCTCAGTCACGACGACCGTCGGTTCGATAAAGTAACCCTTCGTTTCATCATAGCCTCCTCCGCAGACGATCTCGGCATCTTTGGATTCCTTGGCAAAATCGATGTATTCGACAATGCTGTCATAGGCCATCTTGTCGATGATCGCTCCGATGAAATTCGTGAAATCGGTCACATCGCCCATCTTGATGGTCTTGATTTCATCCAGCATTCTCTGTTTGACCGACGGCCAGAGATCAGAGGGTAGATACGATCGGCTGGCGGCCGAACACTTCTGTCCTTGGTACTCGAACGCCCCTCTTATTAGAGCTGTGGCTACAGCATCAGGATCGGCCGACGAATGAACAAAGACAAAATCCTTACCGCCTGTTTCTCCGACAATTCGCGGATAATTCTTGTAGTTCCTGATGCTGGTTCCGATGGTCTTCCACATCGAATGGAAGACCGGTGTGCTTCCTGTGAAATGCACTCCAGCCAAATCGGATTTTTCTAGAACAGGATCGCCCACGTAACGGCCGGGGCCGGGGATGAAGTTGATCACTCCCTCGGGTAACCCCGCCTCTTTCCAGAGTTCATTCATGAAATAAGCCGAGTAGACAGCCGACGAGGCCGGTTTCCAGAGAACGCAGTTTCCCATCATCGCTGGTGAAGTCGGCAGGTTGCCGGCGATGGAGGTAAAGTTAAACGGTGTCACCGCGAACACGAAGCCCTCCAAGGCCCGGTATTCCATATAATTCCAAGTTTCCTGAGCCGAGTCCGGCTGTTCGGTGTAAATTTGCCGCATGTAATAGGGATTAAACCTGTAGAAATCGATCAACTCGCAGGCCGAATCGATCTCGGCTTGGTGGCATGTCTTCGATTGCCCGAGCATCGTGGCGGCATTGAGAATTTGACGGTATTTGGTCGCCAACAACTCGGCCGCCCGTAAAAACACGGCGGCTCGAGACACCCAATCCATCTCTGACCAGCCCTTCCAAGCCTTCTTGGCGGCTTGGACCGCGTGCCCGATCTCTTTCGGGCCAGCCTTATG
>CAYGBF010000015.1:0-4484 GCA_964348035.1 uncultured Eubacteriales bacterium
TAAAATCATCCCCAATTCCTTCGGCGAAGTCAACCATCTTAGATTGATATTTTTTCCCCATCACGTCGAATTATTGATGAATTTCCATCTCAGCTGTGATACATTTATTAACCCGGAACTAGGAGGAGTCATGAATTTTCAGCACTACTTTAAAGCCCGACGCGGAGAGATGGTCCAGCTCTTAAAAAAATTGGTAGATTTAGAGTCCCCGTCCACGGATAAAAAAGCTGTGGATGCCTGCACGGCCTTTGCGGCCAAAGAATTCAGGAAGGTCGGGGCCAAGGTTACCCGTTTCCCTCAGGAAGATATCGGCGATCTGTATGTTGTCTCATATCCGGCCAAACCGCTGAAATCTCAAGAAGAACAGATCCTCCTCCTCACTCACCTTGACACTGTCTGGGCAGTGGGCAAGATAAAGACGATGCCATTCTATGTCCAAGGAGACAAGGTCTTCGGTCCCGGTGTCCTGGATATGAAGGCTGGCGTCGTCATGGCTCTTTCCTCTCTTAAGGCTTTGAATGAGTTGAACATCCAAACGAAGCACAAGATCGCACTTTTCATGAATTCAGCCGAGGAGATCCAGAGCGATGCCTCAGTCAAGCTGATCAAGCAGCTGGCAAGAAAGTCGAACCACGTCCTCTGCTTGGAGCCTTCTCTTCCTGGAGGCGTTCTTAAGGTCCAGAGGAAGGGCCGTCTTGTCGTTCGTCTGGAATGTAAAGGAAAATCGGCCCATGCAGGAAATCCCGAGAAAGGCAAAAACGCGATCGAGGAACTCATATCACTTCTCCAGAGGCTGAAAAAACTGGCCACTCACCAGACCACGATGAATATCGGCCTTATCGGAGGCGGGGAAAAAGCCAACATCGTGGCTGAAAAATCCTGGGCCGTCCTGGACTTTCGGTTCTGGAGAGGACAGGAAAAAGATAAGATCATCGAAACGCTGAAACGCCTGAAGCCCAAAAGATCAGGAACACGAATACGTTATGTTGTCGAGAGCCTAACTCCTCCGATGGAAAAAACACAGGCCTCCTCTGCTCTTCTCTCCAGAGCCAGAAAAATCGCGGCCTCACTAAAAATGGAATTACCAGCCGGGAAAACAGGAGGAGGCTCGGACGCCTCTATCGCCTCGAGCATCGGAACAGGCACTCTGGATGGATTGGGACCCGAGGGAGAAGGGATCCACGCCGAGAACGAACATCTCCTCCTCTCATCTCTCATCAAAAGGACCGCTCTTCTGACTGAATTGCTGTGCCAGCTGTGATTGACTGAAGACGCGAATTCTGATAGTTTAATTAGTCCGGGGAAGACAAATATTTTGAGATAATTCTCATCCTCGGCAGAGAAAAAGCTTCAAAATAACATAATCATAAACATTTAAAGGAGGATTCATATGATAAAGAAATACTATCTCCTCTCCCCAGGCCCCACCCCTGTCCCTGATGATGTTCTCTCCGCAGCCGCAGAGCCGATCATCCACCACCGGACACCCGAATTTTCAAAAATCTTCATGGATGTCTCAGAAGGCTTGAAGGCTGTTTTCCAGACTGAGCAAGACGTTTTTGTCCTCACTTCATCTGGATCGGGAGCCATGGAAACCGCCGTCGCCAACACACTCAACGCGGGCGATAAGGTGATCACTCTCAGCGGTGGAAAGTTCGGCGAACGCTGGGGAAAAATCTGCCGGGCCTACGGTCTGGAAGTCAGAGAAGTCGCCCTTGAATGGGGAGAGCCTTTTACCAAAGAGCAGCTCGACGAAGAATTAAAGGCCAACCCGGAAACAAAGGCCGTCTTCGCCACTCTGTCCGAGACATCATCTGGAACAGTCTATGATATCCAGGGGTACGGCGAACTATTGGCAGATTCAGAAGCCATCTTCGTAGTCGATGGCATCTCCGGGTTGGGAGCAACCCCCTGCCCGATGGACGAGTGGAAGGTAGATATCATGGTGGCAGGATCCCAGAAGTCATTCATGATTCCTCCAGGTCTGGCTTACCTTGCCTTCAGCCCCAAGGCCTGGAATTTCGTCGAAACATCGACCCTGCCTAAATTCTACTTCGATGCCAAACAGTACAAGAAGAGTCTAGGAAAACAGACAACTCCCTGGACTCCTGCCGTCTCTCTCATCATCCAGCAGAAGAAGGCCCTCGATATCATAAGATCTATCGGACTCGAAAAGCTTTTCGAACATCATCGCATTCTCGGCGATGCCACCCGGGCTGGAGTTCAGGCCATCGGCCTAGAACTTCTGTCTAAAAGCCCTAGTAACATCCTGACAGCGATAAAGGTCCCGGCTGGAGTCGACGGCGTACAGCTCGTGAAAACAATGCAGGGAAAATACAGGGCTTATATCGCCGGAGGCCAGGATCCTTACAAGGGAAAAATTTTCCGCATCGCCCACCTGGGCTACATGGGTGGTTTTGATGTCATCACAGCTTTGACAGCCCTAGAGATGACACTCGACGAACTGGGCTATGAATTCGAGCAAGGGAAATCCATCAAGGCCGCCGAAGCCGTCCTGAAGGAGAATTGGGAATGAAAAAAATACTGGTAGCAGACCCATTAAGTCCTGACGCCTTCGAGAAGCTGAAAGCGAACCCAAATTTTGACGTCACTCTCAAGACCGGGATGGACGAAGCAGAACTCATAAAAACAATTCCTGAATTCCACGCGGCGGTAGTCAGAGGAGCGACCAAGATGACCAAGAATGTTATCGCTGCCGCCTCGAACCTGGAGCTGATTATTCGAGCCGGCATCGGGTTGGATAACATCGATTTGGAAGCCGCTGAAGAAAAGGGAGTCGAGGTCGCCAACACTCCCGCGGCAACCTCGATATCCGTTGCCGAGCACACGTTCGGGTTGATGTTGGGAGCCGTTCGCAACCATGGTCCCGCTAACCTGTCGATGAAAGCCCATAGATGGGAAAAGAAGCTCCATTCCGGAACAGAGCTGTACGGGAAAACACTGGGCGTGATCGGCTGTGGGAGGATCGGGATGGAAGTGGCCCGTCGCGCTCTCGTTTTCGGGATGAAAGTGATCGGCTGTGATATCGTCGATGTCAAGACAGACCTCGAGCTGGATATGTGCTGCCACGAGGATGTCCTTTCTCAAGCAGATATCCTTACTTTACATCTTCCCTTGACAGAAGAAACAAGGCACATGATCAGTGATAAAGAATTCGACAGGATGAAAGATGGGGCGATCATCGTCAACGCCTCTCGCGGGGGAATTATCGACGAGAAGGCGCTGCTCAAGGCTCTCGAATCAGGAAAGGTTCGGGCGGCCGCTGTAGATGTTTTCGAAAAAGAACCACCGGATGACTTCGCCCTCGTTGACCATCCCCGAGTTATCGCGACCCCTCATATCGGTGCCGCAGCTAAGGAAGGGCAGAAGAGAGCGGGCCTGGAAGTCGTGAAAATCCTCGAGGAAAAATACGCCTATAACCGGGCAAAAAACTGGAGGCAAAATGGCAGACATCAGACCGTTCAAGGGTATCAGATACAATCCAGAAAAGGTCAAGTTGGAGGAGGTCATCACCGAACCCTACGACCGGATCCCTCCCCCACTCCAAGAGATATACTACGCAAGAAATCCCAAGAATTATGTCCGCGTTATCCTCGGCAAAGAGGACGACCATGAACATCCAGAAAAGGACAAATACAAAAGGGCTCAGCTCTATCTGGAGGATTGGCTGGAAGATAACACCTTGGTCGAAGAAGATCAGGAGGCCCTTTATCTGTACGAGCAGGAATATGATGTCTCAGGTCAGAGATTGAACAGACTGGGTCTTGTGGCCCGGGTAAAGCTTGAAGAATTTTCAACCCGGAAGGTCCTTCCCCATGAAAAGACCTTCCCCAAACACAAAGCCGACCGGCTCAACCTTCTCCGGGCGACAAACACCAACACAGGACAGATCTTTCTGCTGTACAAGGATGATGACCTGAGAGTCACCGAAGCTGTCCTAAAAGCCCGTCAAGGGGCCGAACTCGGCGCTGAAGTCGTGGATGAAGATAACTTCACCCATCGAATGTGGATTATCAAAGATGAAACGGCCATCGCAGAGATTCAAAAAGAGATGCTTGACAAAGTCTTGATTATTGCCGACGGCCATCACCGGTACGAAACTTCCCTTAATTACCAGAAGGAAAAACTGGCTGAATCGAGTACTGTCCGGGGGGATGAGCCGTTTAATTACATCATGATGACACTCTTCAGACTGGACGATCCAGGTCTGATCATCCTTCCGACATACCGGCTGGTTAAGGGATTGGATAAGTTGAGCCCGGCCGGCCTGAAGGAGACTCTATCTTCGTATTTCGACATCCAGGAAATCGATGCGGCAGACCCGATGGAGCAAGAAACTCTGGCCAAAGTCCAAAACATCGTGAATTCGGAATCACACACCTTCGCAGCCTATGTGGCCCAGTTCCAGAAATATTATTTTTTTCGCCTTAAGACCGAGGAGATCCTGGATAAAGAAATAAGCA
>CAYGBF010000016.1:0-4816 GCA_964348035.1 uncultured Eubacteriales bacterium
AGAGCCGAGAATGCCTCTGTGGTCGGGCCGGGGATGGGTTCTGCTTTGGCTATAGCTTCCGGAGTGGCTTTGACTTGGGGTAGAAACCGAAGAAACGCAAGTTCAGCAAAGGCTATGAGATCGGCCCCTTCCTCGGCCGCTTTACGGAAAGCTTCCACTCCCCTTTCAAGGTTGTCCTGATGATTTTTTTCAGCCTGCTGCTGGATGAGGGCGATTTTCATGATTTTTCTCCCTTCATGAAGGATTAATTATAGGTTACAGGTGAGCTTTAACTTCCCGATTTACTTTTATTAAATGTATCTAGGGCCTGCTGAGGAGTAGCCTTCTCGTGAACCACGGCTCTCACGGCTTTGATCATCGGCACGGGATTATCCGACTGCCAGATATTCCTGCCCATATCGACACCAGCCGCCCCCTTCTGGATGGCGTCATGGGCCATTTGAAGGGCGTCGAGTTCGGTCTCCAATTTTGGGCCACCGGCAATAACCACAGGAACCGGACAGCATTCCACCACTTTCTCGAACTCATCGCAGTAGTATGTCTTGACAAAACTGGCTCCCAATTCAGCGGCGATGCGACAGGAGAGAGCCAAGAAGCGGACATCCCTTTTCCCCAATTCTTTCCCGACAGCGGTCACGGCCAAAACCGGGATGCCGTATTCGTTCCCGATATCGACAAGATAAGAAAGATTCACCAAAGTCTGCTGCTCGTGTTCAGTCCCGACAAAAATAGAAAGAGCCACTGCGGCTACGTTCAGCCTTACGGCCTCCTCCATCGAGGTCGTGATGTCCTCGTTGGAGAGGTTTTCACCGATAATGCTGGTTCCTCCCGATACCCGAAGGACGACAGGGATATCACTCCCCGCATCAACAGATGTCCGGAGGATGCCTCGAGTGAGCATCAGGGCATCGGCATAGGGTAAAAGCGGTTCGATTGTAGCGCCTGCGTTTTCCAGTTTATGGGTGGGCCCTAAGAAATAGCCATGGTCAACGGCCAGCATAACCGTGTGGCCAGTATCGGGCTTGATGATCCGAGATAAGCGGTTTTTCATTCCCCAGTCCATGGTTTCCTCCTCTCTCACATGGATGAAAGTGATCTATTTTTGAGGTTCGATGATGACCTTCATCGAATCTTGTGCCTCGGCGACTATCTGAAAACCTTCGGCTGTCTTCCCGAGAGGTAGACGGTGGGTAATCATGTCCTTGACATTGACGGTCCCGGTTCGGATGAGCTCGAGGGCGAGCCATGAGTCGTACGGGCTTGCCCCGTAGGATGTGGTGAGCGTAATGTCGTTCCGGAAGAACAGATCGTTTATGGATACTGGGACGGTCACGTTTGGATCAGTTGGGGCAAAAAACAGAACCGTCCCCCCTCTCTCGACGCTGTCCAAAGCTTGGGTTTGAGCCTCTTTGGCCCCAGCGCAGACAAGAACCACATCCGCCAGCCGGCCCTCGTTCATCTGACGAAAACAGTCTGGGATATCATCCGATGGATCGAAGACTTCATCGGCTCCGAAACTTTTGGCTGCTTGGAGTCGGTAGGGCACAAAATCCACGGCCATGATTTTTCCGGCTCCGGAAGCTCTGGCTAGAGCCACGTTGAGCAGCCCGGCGATTCCAGTCCCAATCACGAGGACACTCTGTCCGGGTTTAAGCCGGATATTCCTCTGAGCTCTTACGACACAGCCTAGAGGCTCATGGAAGGTTGCTTCCTCGTACGAGAGCTCATCAGGAATCAGATGAACACCCCGGTCCACGTTGATAGCTGGGATGCGGATGGACTCTGCAAACCCTCCCGGGTCAAAATTCGTCGTCCGCAGCGTATCACAGGCCGTGTGATGCCCGGTGAGACAGTAATAGCAGGTGTTACAGGGAACGTGGTGAGCGGCGACGATTCTGTCTCCCCTGTTAAACCGGGTCATCTCCTCACCGATCTGTTCCACACTCCCGGCCACTTCATGCCCCAAGACAAGGGGAGCCTTTTCCAGACGATACCACTCGAGCACATCGCTGCCGCAGATGCCGCTGGCTTCAACCCGCATCAGCAGTTCGCCTGGCCCGGTTTGAGGCTCGGGGATCTCTTCTACCCGGATATCGTCGTTCCGGTAATACATGGCCACGCGCATAACAAGCCTACCTTTCTTTTCCTCTGTATTATGTATTCCGACCCCCGGTGAATGTCAAGCCTGTTCCTACGAAAGTAGGAATCTAGTTTCTTCACTTCGTCATTCCAGCCTGCGCGGGAATGACGAAATAAAGGAATTGGCTTCCAGCCTGAACTGATATAGAAAAATAGGGATTCCTCCCGTTTTTTCAGTTGTTTAAGGCGGTTTCGATTTTAAAACGGAGTTCGCTCTCTTCGAACGGCTTATGGATGAACCCAAAGGAATCGGCCTGATCCAACCTGGTCAGAGTATTTTCATCTCCGTTGGCGGTAAGATAAATAACAGGAATACTCAAATGTGACTGTATAATCCTGGCCGCACAAATCCCATCCATCGGACCTTTCAAGCTGATATCCATCAAGACCAAATCAGGTTGAGTTTGAGACGCTCGCTCTATGGACTCCTCCCCCGAAGAAACGACGCCGCAGACTTCGAATCCGAAACACTCGAGCGTGTGCTGGATGTCCATGGCGATGACGGCCTCATCCTCAACGATCAGTATCCTAGGATAGGGGTTCATGGCAAACTTCACCTTCTTGTTTTAAAGAGAGAACTTCACAGGCAAACCTCTAAATCACCCTTTTAGTCGCCTGAATAGGTGAGAGATTGAAAAAAAGAGAAGGGGGCGGTAAAGGACCTAGTATTTTTATACTGGATCCCTGCCTCCACAGGGACAGGCTGGATCCCTGCCTCCGCAGGGATGACGAAGGAAGGAAATAGGTTCGTTTTCTTGATTATTCCTTCTTCGGCACGTAGGAAAGATCTGGTCGATACCATCCTGTGTGGTACTCATATTTCCTGAAGAGCTTGAGGGTTTTCATCCACAGGTTGGTGATGTCTTCACCGATAATTTCGTGAATCTTATCTGACTCATTCCAGAAATCGGCTGCACTATTCCCGATTTCACTGTAAAAATAAACGGGCATGTCTGTTCCCATCTCGATGGCATAAGTTTCCCATCCGGTCGTAATCCCCTTCTCCTTCCACATGGCCGCAATCTTTTTGAAGTTCTCGGCCACTTCTTTCTCTTTACCAGGTTTGACGTAGCAGGATCCCCACAGCCTGAACAGGGCTTCATCCGGGCTCAGTCTTGGATTTTCCGGGACATAGGACATCTCCGGCATAAGACGTATGACACTCATCCCGATGCTTTCATACGTCCCTTCAAGCTTTTTCATCATAGCTTGATAATTTTCCATACCCCATTTTTCTAAAAACGCATACCACTGCTTGTAGATATTGTCGATGTCACCATAATTCTTGATAGGGAAGGAAAAATAGTAATGAAAATCGTCGCGTATGAAGCAGCTCACAGAATAGCCTAAGCTATGTTCGGTGTAGAGGCCGATCATTTCTTTAATAGCTTCTTCATAAACCTCGGCACCCGATGGATTGAGCACGATTTCTTCGACAAGAAACATCTCGACTTCCTGCTCCTCGCATTGTGCGGGTGGGGCCAAGAGGCACAAACCCAGGATGAATCCAATGCCTAAAACACAAAAAGTCTTACCTCTCACAGAAACCTCCTTTGCGTTATGTCGGGGAATGATGTTCGGTTTTTCCCCTTTCATCCCTATATCAACCTAAGCATAGGATGGCTTAGATTTATTTTTTTGACAAATCCTCCAGAAAGGCTTTGGCCTCTTTGAGGTCGGGGATGTCGAATCCTTCGGTGAACCAGCCGTAGATCTTTTCTAGCATCTTTCTGGCTTCTGCTTTCTTGCCTTGTTTAAGCCACAACTGGCCCAGACTCATCGAGGCCCGCAGTTCCAACATCTTGGCCTGCTGCTTTTGGGAAACTTCGATAGCCTTTCGGAAGCAGGATTCAGCTTCTCCCTGTATATCGCCTATTTTTTCTTCCCCTTTTTTCTGCTTTCCTGTTTTTGATTTTACGTCTTCGGCCTTTACTAGCAGTAACTCTCCCTTAAGCCTGTGTAACTCTGCCTCGCAGTAGAGCTCGTCGTAGGTGTGTAAAACCTCCATGGCTTTATCAAATATACCCAAGCCTTTATCTGGTTGTTTTGTTAAAATATACACTTCCATAATCCTGGTGTAGAGACGAGTAAAACACGTCCCCGCCCCTATGGCCTCCAATGTATCCATTGCTTTGTGCATCTTGGCGAGGCCTTCTTTAACCTGTCCCTCTAAAGCCTGAATGTAGCCCATATAAAAGATTCCATGGACTTCCCAATAAATAAATCCCTTTTCCTCAGAAAGCCGTGTCAATTCTTCTACCAACTCTTTGTAGCCTTTAAACTCTCGTCGGAAGATGCGGATGACGATATCAAAGGTCAAGGCAAAAGCCAGGGTGTGGGGATGTTCCAATTTTCGGGCTAAGGTGACGGCCTCATCCCTACCTTTGGCCGCTTGATCCGGGTAGCCGAGAAACCATAGGGCCCACGTGCCGACAGACCTGGCGATAACACCCAGATCCCACCCAAAAACATAGGCTAGTAGCGCGTGCTGTTCAGGATCATACACATCGATCCATTTTTTTGCCGTGGCCCAGGATTCAGCAAAATCTCCGATATTCATGTATGACCATGTCCCAAAAGCACCGGCAATCTGGCTGTATAATGCATCTCCTGCTTGTTCGGCAATTCTTTTTAACTTCTTGTACAGCTCGATCGTTTTTCGGTACTCTGCTCTTAA
>CAYGBF010000017.1:0-6468 GCA_964348035.1 uncultured Eubacteriales bacterium
TGAAGCCATCCTGAAAGAAGCCCGTCTCCTGCCTGGAGTTATCGGAACCATATCTTACAGATTGCCGGACAGAGAAATCTCGGCCGAAAGAACAACTCCAGAGGCCCCAGATCTCCAGCGGATGATGAACGACATGCTTTCCCAAGGAGCAACGCACTGCCTGATCGAGGTCTCCTCTCATTCTCTAGAACTCAAACGAGTAAACGGTATTGATTTCGATGCCGTAGTCTTCACCAACTTGAGCGGTGAACATCTCGATTACCACCGCACGATGGAAAACTATTTCGAGGCCAAAAAAAAGC
The DNA here is from genome assembly GCA_964348035.1 of uncultured Eubacteriales bacterium. Taxonomy (GTDB): domain Bacteria; phylum Acidobacteriota; class Aminicenantia; order Aminicenantales; family Aminicenantaceae; genus CAYFXE01. Next base: position 303 of record CAYGBF010000017.1, read on the forward strand.
TTTTCTTCCTAGATCAGAACAAGAAGACGATCGCGATCATAAACTCTGACGATGCATGGGGAAGGAGACTCATCCCCGAAGTCCCTCTAAGTGTCGTAACCTACGGGATCGAATCCCCAGCCATCATCCGAGGCGATTTTTACAAGCTGAGAGAAGAGGGAGTGGAACTCGTGGTGAAATTTCCCGCCGGGACACTCCCTCTCACCTCCCAGCTCCTCGGTAAACATAACATCTACAACATACTGGCCGCGGTCGCCGTATCCCTGACTCTCAAAATTCCTCACCTATCGATAAAACACGGCATCGCCGCGCTTGAAGGTGTTCCCGGCCGGTTCGAGGAAGTCAAGAATTCTTTCGGGCTCCGTATCTTTGTCGATTATGCCCATACCGATGAGGCGCTCCGAAACCTTCTGGAGACGGTCCAGGAACAGAACCCACGGCGAATTCTGCTGGTCTTCGGCGCTGGAGGAGATCGGGACAAAACGAAAAGAGCTAGGATGGGCAAAGTCGCGGCTTCGCTGGCTGACTGGACGATCGTGACCTCGGACAATCCACGATCCGAAGACCCTCTGGCCATCATCTCCGATATAGAAAAGGGGTTTGAGATGGCTGGTGAAAAAAACTACGAAATCGAACCGGACCGGAGAAAGGCCATCCGAAAAGCACTCCAAAACGGAAAGGAAGGAGACACTATCCTCGTGGCCGGAAAAGGTCACGAAGATTATCAAATCATCGGCGCTAAGATTTACGACTTCGACGATACCGTCGTCATCTCTGAAATCCTTCAAGACATGGAGGATGAAGATCGTGGTTGAACTTCGTCTCGAACAGCTGGCTCAGAAAATGAAGGGAACCATCCTTCAAGGCTCTCCGACGCTTTCCTTCCACCGGTTCAACATCGATTCCCGGCTGATCGAACCCGGAGACCTCTTCTTTGCCCTTAAGGCGGCACGGGATGGCCACGATTTTGTGGCCCATGCCGCTCGAAAGGGTGCGGCGGGAGCCGTCGTTTCTCATGAGGTCGAACTCCCCGGAAAAAAAATCGCCCTGATTCAAGTCGAGAACACCCTCGAGGCTCTCCAGAGCTTGGCCCAAAAAATCCTGGCCGAACACAGCGTTAAAGTGATCGGGATCACCGGGAGCATCGGCAAGACAACCACCAAGGAATTCTGTTCGGCACTCATTTCTTCCAAGTTCCAGGTCCTCAAATCGGAGAAAAATTTCAATAACCTGATCGGGCTGCCTCTCACTCTGCTCAAAATGAACAACTCCCATCAAGTGGCTGTCCTGGAGATGGCCATGAGTGCCCCTGGGGAAATAAGAACTTTAACCCGGATTGCCCCGCCTGATGTGGCCGTCATCACCAACATCAGTCCCGTCCATCTCCAGTTTTTTAAGAGTCTCGAGGATATCGGTTTAGCCAAGAAAGAAATCCTGGAGGGACTTAAAACAGAAGGCACGGCTGTGCTCAACGGCGATGATCCGCGGGTTACGAATATAGCTCAGGCCTGGAAAGGGAAAACATTATCCTTCGGTCTCTCTGGAGGCTGCGAGATCCGGGCCGAAAACATCCAAAAGCGGGGATTCGAAGGAATGCTCTTCGAACTCAAATACGGAGAAGAAAAAAAACGAATCGATTTTCCGTTCTTTTATGACAGCTTTCTGTCCAACTTCCTGGCCGCAGCAGCCACAGCCTTTTTCTTCTCCATCCCTATCGACGATGTGGTCGAGAAGACAAAAACTCTGAACCCCTTCCCGAGAAGAGGGGTTCTTATTTCTCTCAAACACAACATAAAACTTATCGATGATTCCTACAATTCCAATCCCGACGCTCTGAAGGCGGCTTTAAAATGTCTGTCCGAGCTTCCATCACGTCGTCTGGTGGCCGTCTTGGGCGATATGCTGGAACTCGGGAAAAAAGAACGGGAATATCACCTCCAGGCCGGAAAACAGGTCGTGGGATACGGATGGAACCTGCTGGTCACAGTCGGCTCTCTAAGCGGCCACATGGCAGAGGGCGCCAGGATGGCTGGAATGACAGAGGACCAGATTCATTCGTTCCAGGATTCCGACGAGGCTGCTGAAGCCATCGGGTCACTCGTCTATGATGGGGATCTCATCCTGGTCAAGGGATCCCGAGGAATAAAGACAGAAAAGATCGTCGACGCACTGAAAGCAAGGGGCAGATAGGATGCTGTATCATCTTCTCGTACCTTTGAAAGAATACTTAATTTTCTTCAACGTCTTTCGCTACATCACGGTTAGGACTGCCCTGGCGGGTATCACAGCTCTTCTGATTAGCTTTGTTTTCGGTTCGTTGATGATTAAGCTTCTAAAAAAATACCAGATCGGAGAGGAAATCAGATCGGATGTCCCAGAAACCCATTCAGGAAAACGTGGAACCCCTTCGATGGGAGGATTCCTGATCATCGGTTCCACCATAATCCCGACACTCCTCTGGGGAGATCTGACGAACACCTATCTTTGGTTGGCCATGGGTACGATGTTCTTTTTCGGTCTCCTCGGGTTTTGGGATGACTACCTTAAGATCATCAGGAAGAAAAATTCAGGTCTCATCATCCGCCGCAAATTCCTCTTTCAGATCATTCTTTCAGCAGCAGTCGGACTCGGGCTCGTCCTTCTCGGGCTGAGGGGTGAATTCAGCCTCTCGCTGACCCTGCCTTTTTTCAAGAAATGGATTCCTTATCTAGGTTGGTTTTATCTGCCGTGGATCATGTTCATCCTCGTCGGATCATCCAACGCTGTGAACATAGCCGATGGATTGGATGGACTCGCCATCGGCCTGACTTTCATCAGTGCCAGCGCCTTCACGGCCCTGTGCTACATAGCCGGTCATGCTGAGTGGTCTGTTTATTTGAACATCGCTCTCGTCCCCCAAGCGGCCGAGCTGACAGTTTTTGTCGGCGCCATGGCCGGCGCCTGTTTGGGCTTTTTATGGTATAACTGCCACCCAGCCCAAATTTTTATGGGCGATGTCGGAGCCCTCTCGCTGGGAGCAACCATCGGCACAGTGGCCCTCCTTATCAAGCAGGAATTTCTCCTGTTCATGGTGGCTGGAGTGTTTATCCTGGAGACTCTCTCCGTCCTGATCCAGATCGTTTATTTCAAAATGACGGGTGGAAAACGGGTATTCAAGATGGCTCCTCTCCACCACCATTTCGAACTCCTGGGCTGGTCAGAGGAAAAGATCGTTGTCCGCTTCTGGATCGCGGCTATCATCTTCGCGTTGTTCAGTCTCACCACTTTAAAGTTGAGGTAACAAGCTGATATGGATTTGAAAGGAAAAAAGATTCTTGTCGTAGGCCTCGGAATCACCGGTGAGGCGGTCTGCCACTTCCTCCTCGATCAGGGAGCTCGAGTCACCGTGAGCGAACAGAAAACAAAAGAACAGCTGGGCCAAAAAGGGCTCTATTGGGAAGAGAAAGGGGTCACCTTAGAAACCGGACAGCATGATCTCCGTTCATTCCTCGCAGCCGATCTTATCGTCCCGAGTCCCGGAGTGCCACTCCTATCCGAAATAAAAGAGGCTCAGAGTCGAGGCGTCGATGTCCTTTCGGAAATCGAGCTGGCCTATGTCTTTTTAAAGGGCAAAATCGTAGGGATCACTGGCTCGAACGGAAAATCGACCACAGCCTCCCTTACTCATAAAATCCTCCTGGAAGGCGGGATGCCATCCTTTCTGGCAGGGAATATTGGAACGCCCCTCATCAGCCTTGTCAATGATAGCCGAAACGGAAATGTCTACGTGACAGAAATCTCAAGCTTCCAGCTGCAATACATCAAACAGTTTAAAGCTTCCATATCCGTCCTCCTCAACATATCTCCTGACCACCTGGATTGGCATCCCTCCTTCTCCCATTACACCAACGCCAAGACAAAAATCGTCTCCTTCCAGGATAAAGGGGCGAAATCTATCCTCAACCGAGATGATCCCCTTGTCTGGGACCTGCGGACACAGGCTGAATCACGAGTCTACGCGTTCAGCCGTAACGACAGAGTCCATCCCGGCTGTTTTATTGAAGAGGATTGGTTTGTCCTTACCAACGATAAAGAACAAAAGGTTATGAAGACGACAGAGGTTCCTCTGTTCGGGATTCACAACCAAGAAAACGTTATGGCGGCTGTGCTTGTCGGACATCTCTTTCTCCTCCCTCCGGAGCAGATCCGAGAGTCGATACAAAAATTCGAAGGGCTCGAACACCGATTAGAAAAAGTGACGACCATAGACGGAGTAGACTTCTACAACGACTCAAAAGCCACGAACGTAGAGGCCAGCCTGAAGTCCATCCTGAGTTTTACCCGGCCCATTATCTTGATTGCAGGGGGACGGGACAAAGGGGGAGATTTTGCCAGACTCAAAGAATCGGTCGAACAGAGAGTCAAAAAGCTTATCTTGATCGGGGAGGCCGCAGACAAACTGGCTGCGGCTTTGGAAGGCGCGGCTCCGATAAACGAAGCGTCCACTCTGGAGGAGGCCGTGAACAAGAGTTTTTCTCATGCCACACCGGGAGATGTGGTCCTCCTGGCTCCGGCCTGTACGAGCTTTGATATGTTTCAGAATTTCGAAGAACGGGGAAAAGACTTTAAAGACATGATCTTTCAACTGAAAAAGAAACGGAAAAAGAGATACTAGGATGGAGATTTTCAAGCCCTACGGATTCGACAAAATTTTCTTCTTCACTACCTTGATCCTCATCGCCGTCGGATTGCTCATGGTCTTCAGCTCTTCAGGCATCCTGGCCAGCGAAAAATACCAGCAGCCGTTCCATTTTCTCATCCATCAAAGCATTGGTGCGGCCTGTGGATTCTTACTCATTCTTATCATCGTCAGCATCAGAAAATCATTCTACCAAAATCCGTTATTTATCTACGGGCTCCTCTTTTTCTCCCTCTTGCTTCTCGTCCTATGTCTATTCATGCCGGTCATCGGAAACACCAACCGTTGGGTTCAGCTGTCCGGGCTGAGATTCCAGCCTTCCGAGCTGGCCAAGTTGAGCCTGATTCTCTTCCTCTGCTTCTATCTTGAGCGGAAGCAAGATAAATTGAGCAACTTCCGGACCCTCATTTTTCCCTTAACTGTTCTTTTCGTTTTCCTGCTGCTGATCATCAAAGAACCGGACTACGGGACGGCATTCCTGATCCTGCTGATCTGCTCGATCCTCCTGTTCCTCGGCCGAGTGAAACTCAAACACTTTCTCATCTTAGGGGCCATATCCTCGGCCCTTTTTGTCTTCTACCTGTTCCAAGCCGATTATCGGATCACACGGATTTTGGCTTTTCTCTCGCCTGCCGAAGATCCCCAAGGCTCAGGATTTCAGATCATACAGTCCAAGTTAGCTGTCGGCTCCGGCGGTCTCTTAGGAGTCAGCATCGGAGAAAGCACCCAGAAACTTTATTTCCTTCCTTGTGCTCATACAGATTATATTTACGCCATCGTGGGGGAAGAGTTTGGCCTACTCGGAGGAATCGCCATCCTGTTTCTCTTCTCAGTCCTCCTCTGGAGAGGATTGGTGATATCCTTCAACGCGCCAACCCTGTTCAGCCAGTTGGCCGCAGCCGGCTTGATTCTGACCATCTTCTTCCAAGCGATGATCAACATCAGTGTTGTCTTAGGACTGTTTCCTCCGACCGGTGTTCCTCTCCCCTTGATCAGTTTCGGAAGGTCATCGCTCATCTGTACAATGATCAGTCTCGGCATCTTGCTTCACATTTCTCAGAGAAAAGGTCGCGTCAGAAGAAAAAAATGAGTGAAAGACGAATCATCATCAGCGGTGGCGGCACAGCAGGTCATATCTACCCGGCTTTGGCTGTCGGTCAGAAGCTTAAGGAAAAGGACTCTGGCTTACGGCTGATATATGTCGGAGGAAGGCGCGATTTGGAAAAGACAATCATGGCCCATCATCAAGCGGAGTTCATCTCCCTGAATATAGAAGGCTTGAAAGGCAAAGGAATCAAAATATTCAAGTCTTTAATCCTCCTTCCTTTTTCTTTCATAAAATCCCTATTCATCCTCCTCCGCTTAAAGCCGAAGCTGGTTATCGGCGTAGGAGGGTACAGCTCCGGCCCGATTGTTCTTCTCGCTTCTTGGCTGAAAAAACCGACACTCATCCTGGAACAAAATCTGAAGCCGGGTTTTACCAACAGA
>CAYGBF010000018.1:0-5473 GCA_964348035.1 uncultured Eubacteriales bacterium
TTGGTCAATTGTTGGGTCAAAGACGATATTCACTGCATTGATTAATTCCTCTTTGGGAACTTCCAGGGTTTCGGTTTTGGAAAGAGGCGCTTTTTCTGACCGTTTTAGTAGAGTGGCGCACTGACCGCAATACACCGTATCAGGAGGGTTGCCGTGTTGACATTCAGGACATCTAATGCTCACAGCCTTCCCTTTTGTTCGGAGTGCGCAAAGAATATCAATTAATTAAAAAAGAGTCAAATCCACAATAAGTAAACAAAGTAGGAATATTTTCGGTTAAGATTTAGGTATTGACATCTCGAGGCTGACAGCTTACTTTATACCCACAGTTCTTGCATTATATTAAGGGAGGCAAATCATGGATAGTGTCTACAAAGTCATCGAACTCATCGGGACGAGTCCCAACTCCTGGGAAGAAGCGGCCATGAACGCTGTCGAGACGGCCAGCAAATCGCTTAAAGATTTGAGGATTGCCGAAGTGGTCGAATTCGACATGAAGGTCGAAGGAGGAAAGGTCACAGCCTACAGGACTAAAGTCAACGTTTCCTTCAAGTACCAAGACTAAGCCAAACCGCACCATCCCTAATCTTCCCCTCTTCCAGAGAAAAACACGGTCCACTGAATATGTTTAACATTAATTAAAAACACCGTAGATTTCTTTTCCTCTCATCGCCCAACCGCAAAGGAAAAAAAATCAAGAAGGGAATAAAAACCTCAGTTCCCTTCTGTTAATTTAAATCATTCCTCTTTTTCAGATTTTTCAGGAAGCATCCCCAAAACCGTGATAGTAAACCACATTGAGGTATGAAATGGATCAGGTAGGGTGTTGAGAAAACCCTAGCAGGGCCGAGCGGGCACGGCTCCTCTCCTCAGGAGAGGAGAGCGAGGCCCGAATCGGGGCGGGATTTCCTCGCTGGGGAAAGTCCGCGTGTTTTCGATGCACCCTACCTGATCCATAATAGTAACGGTTATCACGGAAATAAGGATGCTTACGATTTTTCATGCAGTTTGACCCTGATTTTCTTCTATGCTATAAGCAGTATCTAACCGAGATCAAGAGTCAATAAGATTAATATGGAATTCAAACAGAGTTTAGAAAAATACAAGGACATAATTGACTCCAGACTCAAAACGATCTTTGATGAGAAAATTCATGATTCCCAAGGCTATCTGAAAACCAGCTATTCCTACCTGAAGGAATTTGTACTCGGAGGAGGCAAAAGACTCAGATCCTTATTCACTATAATGGCTTTTAAGGCTGTCTCTGATGAGGATGAAGACAAAATATACCTGCCTGCTGTGGGCATCGAACTTTTTCATAATTCTTCCCTGATTCACGACGATATCATGGACGAAGATAACGAAAGAAGAGGGATGTTGAGTATGCATGCAAGCTTTGAAGATCTATTCCTCACCAACCACGAAGAAATAAGTTATAACGGGAGTGTATTCAACAAGCTGTCCAAGAGATTCGGAGTTTCGATGGCAATTTTACAAGGGAATATCTTGTATGCTTTAACAGAAAGATGTTTCGTTGAATCTTCCTTCAGACATGAAGATGTGAGAAAAGCCTTGGATATAATCAACAGCGCCTACAGAGTGATCAACGAAGGTCAAATGATGGATATTTTGGTTGAATCCAGAAAGGATATGAGTGAAGAGGATTATCTCAGGATGATCGAGTTGAAAACAGCTCATCTGTTTAAGGCAGCCATTCAGGTTGGAGCTGTATTGGGAAAAGCGGACGAGAATGAGTTGGCTGAGTTGTCCAACTATGTGACGCCTATAGGAATAGGATATCAGTTATATGATGACTTGATCGACATCAGTCCAGGAAAGAAGGGGCATGCTCTTTGTTCTGATATAAAAAAGGGGAAATCCGGACTGTTGATAAAAAGAGCCTTTGAAAAATCGAGCGAAAAACAGAAAGCCGTTCTCCATGATACATGGGGTAACGAAGATGCCGATCAAGAGATGATTCAGGCCGTTATTGACGTCCTCCACACCACAGGAGCAGTCGATTATGTCAGAAAATTGGCAGAAGAGAAAACTCTTTTAGGAAAATCTGCCCTCGAGACAGCAGGTTTTAGCCAAGAAGCAAAAACATTTTTTATGTCGTTTGCTGATTTTATGGTATCAAGAGAACTATAAAAACGTTCCAGTCAACTTGGAGGGGGAACTGACATCTCTTCCTTCCAGTAAAGCTCTGCTTTCGTCACCCGATTTACATCGGGTTCTCTGCCTCCCCTTCTCGGGCGGGGCATACTCCCTTGGATTCCCCTGGGATTGGCTCTCCGAGGAGCATAATCACCGATCATCGACATTTTACTAAAAAGATAGAAAATTGTTGGGGAGATATAATATACTATATCTTACAGACTAGATAAGAATTATCAAAAATAAGAAAAAAATGGAAGATAATCTCTATTATATCGTCTAATTAATATGATGACTTATTAGAGTATCCTTAGTCTAAATGGCGTCTGCAGTGGAGACAAAGTCATTCCGAGTGATTGGATCATGCGATCCAACATCTCCCCTGCGGCGGCGTATGATGGAAGAAAACTTTATGGGTGAACGACGATGCGAAAAATATGCATAATCATAATGTCATTATTTTTAATCCTGATGGTGGGTTGTAGAAAATCCGGGGATAGTGGTTCTGATGAAGGGGAAAAACTCCAGGCAAAACAACAAACCGATCCTGGCTCATCAGGAAATGATGTTCCGGCCAAGCCTGGCAAGAAAAAGAGAAGCAGACAGCCAGGAGGAGAGATCGACATCGACAATCTTGATGTTGATAAGCTCGATATCCCGGACCGGATGAAAGAAGCCATCAAGTCTGGGCGTATCCCGAAGGAAAGGATCCAGGAAATTCTGGCCCGGATGAGAGGCGGTCCGGCCGTACCAGTCAGTGTCCAGCCAGTGGAGCGAAAAAACCTGAATTCCTACCTCGTCCTCAACGGCATCGTCGAGCCGGAACGGAAAATCGAGATTTTTTCTCGTCTTTCCGCCTACGTCAAGAAGATCATGAAAGAGGAGGGCGCCTACGTGAAAGAAAACGATATACTCGCTCTTCTCGACGACACGGAAATCAAGATCAGCTACGAGCAGGCCAAGATCGCCCTAGAACAGGCCAAACTCAGCCTGGAGGAGGCCGAGAAAACTTATCTCCGCTATCAGGAGCTGATCAAAAAAGATCTCATTTCCGAACAGGAGTTTCAGACCCAGGAAGCCCAGTACAAACAGCGGCAGCTCGACCATGAGAATCGCAATGAGAGCTATAAGAACCTTCAGCTCCAGCTGAACTGGACCAAGATTCGGGCCCTTTCCGAAGGATACATCACAGAACGTTTGATAGAAGTCGGAGATCGGGTCAACGCCAACTCCCAGGTCTACACCATCGAAGACTTCAAGCCCTTGTTGATCCGGGTCGCCGTCCCAACTTCTGATGCCATTAAGGTCGAACCGGGTATGCCAGCAGAAGTGATGACTGATATTTTGAAGGGAACCGTGTTCAAAGGCGATGTCAAACTCATCAATCCTCGAATCGATATCCAGACTGGAACTGTCAAAGTTACCGTAGAAGTCTACGATGAGTCCCTCCGGTTGAAACCGGGGATGTTCGTCGAAGTCCGGATCGCTATCGGAGCCAAAGAAAACGTCCTGGTCATTCCCCGCAAGGCAATCCTGTATAAACAGAATAAAACCTACGCTTTCGTCTTGAACAGAAATCAAGTCTCTCAACGCGAGATCGTTCTTGGCTTGACTGAGGAAGATTATGTAGAGGTGACAAGCGGTCTCAAGCCTGGTGATGTGATCGTCACAGTCGGAGTGGAAGGGCTCGAAGATGGCCAAAGGGTTGATGTGGTCAAATGAAGATCGTCAAGTTTTCCATCAACCACCCTGTCTCCATTTTTATGTTTGCCGTGGCCGCGGTCATCTTCGGGTTCATCGCCTATTCCAAGCTGAACCTGAACCTGCTGCCGAAGATCTCGTATCCCACCCTGACCATCAAGACTGAATACCCTGGCACAGCTCCCTCAGAAATCGAGAACATCATCTCCAAGCCGATCGAGGAGACCTGCGGGGTGGTGGACAATGTCGTGCGCATCTCATCGGTGTCCCGGGCGGAATTGTCCGAAGTCACGGTCGAGTTTGCCTGGCACACCAACATGGATTTCGCTACCCTGAAACTCAGGGAAAAATTAGACCTGCTCCGTCTCCCCGTCGGGGCCACAAAACCGGTCATCCTTCGGTACGATCCCAACGAAGAACCCATCATGAAGCTGGGTTTTACGGGCGAAGCCGATTTGGGCCGCATCCGGTACATCGCCGAAAGGGACGTCAAGCAGTCCCTGGAGAGCATCGAGGGAGTCGCGGCCTGCTCCATATCCGGCGGTCTAGAAGATGAGATCCACATCGACCTCGACGAACAACAGCTCAGTCTTCTGAATATTCCGATCACCACTGTCGCCAATCGTCTGGCCCAGGAAAACGTGAATCTTTCTGCCGGGATTCTCAAACAGAAGGACAGTCAATTTCTGGTCCGGACTGTCAATCAGTTTAAAACTGTCGATGAGATTAAGAATATCATTGTGGAGAAGCGGGGGGATATCCAGATTACTCTGGGAAGCCTAGCCGACGTCTACCGCGGCTACAAAGAACGAAAAGTCATCTCGCGCATCAACGGTCGAGAATGCATCGAAGCCGCCATCTACCGGGCAGCCGATGCCAACACTGTTTCGGTGGCCAACGCGGTGACTGAAAAACTCAAGGCCGTCCAAGAAAACATCCTCAAACCGCGGAACATGGATTATCTGCTCATCACCAACCAGTCTAAATTCATCAAGAACACCATCCAGGAAGTCAAGTTCACCGCTCTGATCGGGGGTATCCTGGCTATCTTGGTCCTGCTGTATTTTTTGAAAAACCTCCGCAGCACCCTGATCATCGGAGCCGCCATTCCGATATCGGTCATCATCACCTTCTTCTGCATGTATTCCTCGAATATTTCCCTGAATATCATTTCCCTCGGGGGTTTAGCCCTCGGGATCGGGATGTTGGTGGACAACTCTATCGTGGTGCTGGAGTCTATCCAGCGCTACCGGGAAAAGGGTACAGACCTGTACAACGCCGCCTTGAAAGGAACTTCCGAGGTGGCCGGAGCCGTGACCGCCTCCACCTTCACCACGGTGGCGGTGTTCTTTCCGATCGTGTTCGTCGAGGGGATCGCCGGCCAGCTTTTTAAAGACATGGCCTTGACTGTGACCTTTTCTCTCCTGGCTTCTCTTGTCGTCTCCTTGACTATCGTCCCGATGCTCAATTCGGCCCTCCGGCGGGAGCAGGCTCGGGAGTTGTTGTCCAAATGGTTGAGGTTCCTGTTCAAGCCGGTGGATAAGCTGTACAACCAGTTCTATCTCAGCTATAAAAAAATCCAAGATATCTCCTTCGTCCGCCGAAAAATCATCTT
>CAYGBF010000019.1:0-1859 GCA_964348035.1 uncultured Eubacteriales bacterium
ATCCCTTCATCCAGAACTGATACCAGAGGAAGCAGACTTGGTCATCCAGGCGGCGAAGAAATATCATGCGGCCGGCTGGAAGGTGAACGGCGCCGGGGGAAAAGGGGGATCCATAACCATTCTGAGCAGCCCTGAAGAAAGCTTGAAGCGACGGATGCTCGAGGAGATCGATACATTAGGAATAGGCATCAAGTCGATTCCGGTTTCGCTGTCTCATTCGGGTCTTACAGTCGAGGAGAGTCTGCCAAACCGGAATTCATCCTCGTAAAGGCCTCATCCTTCCGGTCTTTTTCTCCAATCTCTCAGGTTGGTATAGATCGAAGCGGACAGAGCCAGCATCAGGAACAGGACCGTAAAAACATCCACGGTTTTTTGCCTGACCTCCCATCCTGTGAATGTCTCGAGGAGGAATTTTGTGTAGGAATCGGGCAGGTCACGATGACCCAACCTCAGCCGGACCTGCCAATGCCAGTCTGTACTAGGACAATAGCCGAACCCATACCAGAGGCCTAAAAAAAACCACGAAAACGCTGTCATCAGGATAACGATGAGATTGGCGAGTCTCGTTTTTTTCCATACCCATCCAAAGAGTATGAAAACCATAAGAGAGGAGTGGAAAACAAAGAAGAATTTATCCAGGAACTGATCCATCTGCTGTATCTTTTCCCACTCCAGACAATAATATAAACAGCAGACGGTCGTCAACCGGAGAGGGGGGATTCCGCTGGTTTAATTCAAATTTTCAAGAAGAGTGGATTGTGAGTCTCATTGGCACTCTCACAAGATCTTCTCAAGTTTGGCCCGCTGAGTCCTAATTTCGGGGAAGTAATTGAACAGACAGGCAGGATTAAGGGGCTCAGGATTACCCCCCTTCAGGAGCTGTCGTTTCCTAGAAATCTGAATGCGCAGAGAACCCCCCGTACATGAGGAATCTCAGTCTGGGTTATATGACTAGGCTGGAAAATATATCTTAACTAAAATCCTATTCTCTTCTTGGCCGGGCCAAATTGACTCGGATGTTTCTGCCCTCGATTTCGCTGCCGTTGAGCTTCTCGATGGCCTTTTCTGCCTCTTCCTTGTCTGTCATCTCGACAAACCCGAATCCTCTCGATTTTCCCGAGATACGATCCGTGATAATCTTTGCCGATACGACTTCACCATGCTGAGCGAAGAGATCTTTTAGACTATCCTCGCTCATGCTGTAAGCAATGTTGCCCACATAAATCTGAACTGACATGAATCACCTCGAAAATGAAACTCTCCCTTGACCGAATCACCCCTTTTTGTTTGGCACTCAAAGAAGTGGACGTCAGGAAGAAATGATTATCCGATATTTACAAAGAAAAGGCAAGGTTTTTTATCCCATCCTGATTGCTTTATCTCAAAAATAATGATACCTAAGTAATTCATAATAAATCAAACTTGAGCCGTTTTATCGACCCAAAGATCCGCAGACGGGATGCCTGGCTGAGGCGATGAGTGTGGCTTCTTGGGTTTGAAAAAAGCTCCATGCGTTGGTGAACGTAAGAGGTTATCACCATGGATAAATCCAGCCTGAGAAAAAACCAAGGCCTGGCCAGACAGCTCGGGTTGTTCGATTCGACCATGATGATGGTCGGAATCGTCATCGGTTCGGGTATCTTCCTGACCACAGGCATTATGGCTCAAGCCCTTCCCTCTCCAGGCTTGATCTTATTGGCTTGGGCCGTCGGAGGGCTCATCACACTCACAGGTGCTCTGACGTACGCTGAGCTGGGGGCTGCACTGCCGTTGGCCGGAGGACAGTATGTCTATCTGAGAGAAGCCTTCGGGCCGCTTCCTGGCTTCTTGTTCGGCTGGATCCTGTTCTTAGTCACGAT
>CAYGBF010000020.1:0-3445 GCA_964348035.1 uncultured Eubacteriales bacterium
ATCGGCCAGAGCCGTCCGGGAAGCCCCGAGCATGAGGTTGCGATGATCCTGGTCAACCCCCATGTTGGTGCGATGCATGGTTTCCACCACTTCTCTATCTATCCCACGAGGGACAACGCCCTGTTGACGCCAGAGTGCCTGGCGATTCTCTGGAGCAAGTTTGATGAAATCGAGTTCCCCTTCCTGCTGGCCAAAGTTCGCCAACGCCCGCCGAGCCACGTCCTTGGCCATATCTTTTTTCGTTCTGTCTTTGATTTCCACTCCGAGGACTTGGGCCACTTTCTTCAGTTTGCTCACGTCTTTGATGACAAACCCTGAGTCAGGGGATTCTGCAGCCAGGAGGAGGGTCTTGGCCACGTCCCGTCCATGGTCGGAATGAGCGGCTGTGCCGGCAGCGATCATCCGGGCAAAGTTCCGGGCCACGATCGCTTCGGCCGTTGCCCCGCAGATACCCGTCCGTGGTTCCTTTCCCTTGGGATTTATTCGGCAGGGACCCATGTAGCAGTTCCGGCAGCAGAGGCCCTTTTCGCCGAACCCGCAGCGGGCCTTCTGGAGTGCCGAACGATCCCAGATGGTGGCTACACCATCCTCGGCGGCTTTATCGATCATCTCGTTGACGGTGATGTCGATACTCTTTTTTTCTTCCTTTTCGTCCATCGTCAATCCTTTCTAACTTTGATCATACATTCCTCAATATCTGACTTTTGCTGTTCAGTCTGCCCTATTCGAGGATAGAGCTCTAAATCAAGCTCCTAGCTCCGGAGGATTTGACTGACCTTAGAGAGCTGTTCGAATATGTTTTCAGAGAGATCAACCGCGAGTGAACCTGTACCGCAACTGGGGGTCACCAGACATTTTTCCCAAATCATGTTCTCGTCAACACCCTTGCTTGCTAGGTTCTTGATTCCCTGTTTGAGTTTCTCAACCAGCGACTCAGGATTTTCCTCTCGTATTTTCTCCGATGTGGGGACAACACCCCAGGCAAGAACACCGCCTTTTTCCAAGTAGGTTTTAACCTGATCAGCGTAGTAGGCGATGGTATCCGCGTAATCATAGGCATCAAAACTGATGATGTCTACTCCCGCATCGACGAGGATGGTCCATTCCGTATTCCCGCAGCAGTGAATCCCGGCCAAGGCATTTTCTTTGTGGATAGCCTGGATGACGTCGTTCAAGTACTGAACCACATCAGGCCGATGAACGCTCACGTAGGTCGAAGAACCGAAGCCCGAGAGGATGGGCTCATCGATAAAACAGATCTGCTCTTTGCCGAGGAACTTGAATTTATCCAGCAGCCAGCGGGCTTTCATCTCCGTTCCCTTGACAATAATATCCCGGAACATTTCGTTGTAATATATGGCTCTTTTGTTCTCGTCCACACGCCCGAGGCCGACCGTGATCGGGCCGGTAACGTGGCTCTTGAACATCTTGAGCGAGGATACATCACCTTCCTTGAGCCTTTTTTCCATAGCGTAGATGCCTCGGCTGTATTCAGGCGTTATTTTGAAATAATCGAGATTTTCGGCCATGTAATTCTCGTAAAATTTCTCGAAATCCGAGGTGACATCCACATCTGTCTTGAAATACATCCGTTTCTTTTCTTCCTCGAAGGCCACGCAAGGGAATCCCTCGGTGTACTGGATTTCCATCTCTTCACGGAAATTGGTGTTGGGAAGTTGAGGCCAGATGGGAATTTCTGGGATTGTACTCAGGACAATATCGCAGGCGACCGATGAATCTTCATGCGGCATACTGCCTATTGCCGTCGCTAAACATTCTGGATTGAATGCCATAGTACACCTCCATCTGATTAAGTCTTCTTATAAATAGCTGATATTAACCGATTTTTATAGTAAGGTCGAATCCCTTTTTTGTATAATTCTGCTATTTATTTCCTTTGAACACAGGAATTTCATATAAATGCGCTCAATCTAGAGCCTAGAGCAGAGAGCCCGGTGCAATTGATCCATTTCTGACTTTAACTTCCCGTCCAATAATTCAATCAACGGCTGCTGCATGAGGTCCGCCTCTCGAATAACCTCATGGTAGGAAAGCATCCCTAGGATATGGTCTGGAGAGAATTGTCTGCTTAGCCATTTCTTCTGCTCTTCATCTTGGATTTTATTGCCTATGATCCCTAAAGATAGAACGTCTATATCCTTGGCCAAATCCATGATGGTCTGTGCTGTCTTTAGGCTTCTCGTGCCAGGTTCCACGATGATGAGCATCTTGTCCACAGATCGGGCAGTGGCTCTCCCTAAATGTTCTATGCCGGCTTCCATATCGACGATGACCACCTCCTCCCGATTCAGGATAATCTCGGACAGAAGATGGCGGAGTAGAACATTCTCTGGGCAGGCACAGCCGTTACCTCCTTTCCGCACTGCTCCCATGACAAGCAGTCTAATCCCCCGGTAGTCGAGACAAAACTTCTCTGGAATATCTTCGACAGTCGGATTCATCTTGAAGAGTTGACCAAACTGTCCTGGGCTCGCTCCTGTTCTCTCTTTTATCAACTGGCGCTGCTCAGAGATAGGTACTATGGAGGACACTTTTTCTGCTGGTATCCCGAGGGCGGATGCCAGATTGGCATCAGGATCGGCATCTACGGCCAGAACCCGATAGCCATCGTCGTTGAAATAATGAGCTAGGAGCCCGGCTATGGTTGACTTGCCTGTTCCTCCTTTACCAGTAACGGCCAGTTTCATGTAATTTCCTCTAAAGACTCTGGTTTCCAAATTCTATGGCCCCGACAAAATGTTTCTGGAACAACGGATCTGAGGCCAGAGAGAAAAACTGAATATTCTTGACCAATGATTCTATTCTTTTTCTGGCTGGCATGGAGAGGAGAAACCCTTTGGCTCCGGCGATCGACGAATTTCCGATGAAATGGACTTTCTTCTTGTCGATTTTGGGCAGAAGGCCAATCCTGATACTGTTTTCTATGTTTAGATAATTGCCGAAAGCCCCGGCGATGAATATTCCATCGATATCCTCAAACTGGAGTTGCCTCTTCGATAAAATCATCTTTATCCCACACTTGATGGCAGCGATCGCCAGCTGCATTTCTCTGACATCTTTCTGAGTGATCGATATATCATCAGAGATTCGGATTCTATGTGTATCATCCGTAATCTGGCCTTTAGCAGTGATCTTCCCTTTATCCAAGAATATGGCGATTAAATCGATAAGTCCTGTCCCGCAGATGCCCAGGGCCGGTTTATTCTTTATGGTGGAGAACACCAGTCGATTCTTATATTCCGCCCGGTAGATGGCCCCCGGCAGGGCGAGCATTCCACAGCTGATATTCATCCCCTCGAAGGCCGGCCCCGCAGCCGTGGAACTGGCAAGGAACCCTTTTTCTGTTTTTAACACGATCTCGCCGTTCGTCCCGAGATCGATGAACAGGAGGTTCCCTTTCCTATTTTCAAGGTCAGAGGCGGCC
>CAYGBF010000021.1:0-1781 GCA_964348035.1 uncultured Eubacteriales bacterium
CAGGGCTCCTCTGGCGGTTTCGACGCCTCGCACCCGTCCCGTTTCAATCTTGATGTCAACAACTTCTGTCCTTTCATGTATCCTCACTCCCAGTCTTCGGGCTGCTCGGGCATACCCCATCGCTACGAGGTGAGGATCCGCATAGCCGTCCTCCGGACCGAACGTCCCCCCTATCACATCCGAGACTTCCAGATAGGGCCATCTCTTTTTGATCTCATCAGGAGTGTAGACATCCACAGGAACCTTAAGTCGCTTTTGTACTCTCACCCCGTCCATGAATTCCTGCCAAGTTTTTTCCTGTTGGACCAGGAAGAGATATCCGACTTGACGGAAGTTGATGTCGGTTTCGAATTCTTCCTGAAAATTCATGAAAATCCGGACGGACTCCTGGGAGAAACGAATGTTCGCCGGTACAGAAAACTGCTGCCGGATTCCTCCCAAAGACAGCCCTGTGGAGGCTTGAGCTAGAAGATCTCTCTCCAGGATGACCACATCCCGACAACCCCTCCTAGCTAGATGATAAGCGGTACTCAACCCCATGATTCCCCCGCCTACGATCACGATTTCGGCTGTCTTTTTCAAACCCCGCACCTCTCGCCGACGAGATTGACCGATATATTCCGCTTATCTTGTTGTCGGGACTTTTGGCGGAACACTGAGCGAAACATTTCTTCTGTCGATAGTTATACTGGTCTCATCTGACTGCCTGTATTATATTTTCGGAGGAGAAAATTTCGGTGGTTGGGCAAAGATCTTTTCGTACAGAGCAGGATAGCTGTCCTTCCCCCCGATGAGCAAAAACGTCAGCGGCATGACCTCCTTGACCATCTGGGCCATCTTTCCGACCACAGCCCGGATATCCCACTGGGCCGTGGCATCTTCCCTGAGTCGAGAGATGTGATACATTTCTCGGGCGTTAAGTTGGAGTAGAACCCGTCTCCGATGGGCATTGGTCAAGACATACTCCGCTCCGACATCCATGTCGTCTTTCATCTGTTTGTAGGTTTGGTCGGTCTTTTCGATGATCTCGAAGAATTCCTGTTTGGCTCCGACGTCTTCCACCGATGGGGGAAGTGTGATCCCAAGATCGGGATTGTATCTTTGGACTGTTTGGGTGGTCATCCGATGACGTTTGAGCTGAGCGAAGCATGAGGCAGAGACGAGAAGGTCAAACGTCAAGTTGACATACTCGAACTCGCGCAGAGTGGTGTCGTAGAATTCCAGATGTTGGAAGACCTTTTTCAGAAAGTCTTCCTTCTGTTGCGGTTTGAGTTTTTTAGCTTGTTCCAAACACTCGCCGAAGGAATTGGAGGAGGAGGTATGGAGAAGAGAAGCGATGAGCGTCTCATCGGCTTCACGTGTCCAGCTCACCAGGGACACATCTTCCAGGTCTTTTTCTGGGGTCTGGAGAATCGGCCTGGAGGCCGCTTCTAATTCGTCGTAAGTTCGGGCATCAAAATCATTGGGTTCGGTGAACAGGATAATCGAGGGCGCCACCTTTTTAGCCAGAGAATAGATTTTTGTGTTCAATTCCTCGAGTTCAGCCAGCTTTTTCGAAGCAAAGCGACGGATGAGCAGTTCCAGGTTCCTGGCATTGATCGTCATCCCCAGCTGGCCTTGGGTGGCCAAGCTGACAACATACCGGGCATCCTCCTTCGCCCAGCCGTCGAGGAGGCTGTGTTTTTTGGGATCTTCTGCCAATTTCTTGTGTTTCTCGAAAAAATAGGGGCGAAGTCTTTTGTGCAATCGATGATAAAGGGCGTTCTGTTCCTTGATCATCC
>CAYGBF010000022.1:0-2229 GCA_964348035.1 uncultured Eubacteriales bacterium
TGTTCCGGCCACGTTAGTCAAGAGTGCAGCCCTGGAAGCGGTTGCCGCAGGAGTGAAATTCATCGTCCTCGTACCCGACCGGGTGCCGATTTTTGATGTCCTGGAAATTCACGGCTTTACCCAAGAAACAGGAGCCCGGTTTGTCGGTCCCAACACCCTCGGCCTGGTCAGTCCAGGAAAGGCCGTACTGGGGATGATCGGCGGCCGGGCAGAAAGAGCCAAGGAGTGGTTCCGGCCTGGAGTAATAGGTGTCAGCTCCCGCAGCGGCGGTATGACCTCAGCCATATCCTATTATTTAACAGAAGCCGGCTTCGGCCAGAGCACGATCGTTCATGTCGGAGGCGATGCGGTGGTCGGCTTGTCGCATCCCGAGATCATGGAACTTTTCGAGAAAGACAACGAAACCGAGATAGCGGTCATGTTCGGAGAGATCGGGACCACCCAAGAAGAACGGGTGGCTGATCTCATCGAACAGGGAAAGTTTACGAAACCTCTCGTTGCCTTTATCGGCGGCCGGGCGGCTAAATCCGGGACGAGGTTTTCCCATGCAGGAGCCATTGTCGAGGGCACGAGAGGATCTTATGAAAGCAAGGTCGAAAGGCTGAAACAAGCTGGAGCCCTTGTGGCCGAAGCCGTTTCTGATATCCCTGGAATCATCAAAAAGATCAAAACCGAGAGGGGGAGAGGATGAGCGAACTTCACTGGAAAACTGCCATCACCGAGGTTTTACCCAATAAAGTGTGCCTTCGCGGGTATCCGATAGACGAGTTGATGGGAAAAATATCCTTCGCCCAGGCAATTTACCTGGTATTGAAAGGAGAGTTCCCCTCTCCTGAGGTGGGGAAGCTTGTCGATGCCATGTTTGTTTCCTCCGTGGACTACGGTGCCAGTCCACCCTCAGTGCTCGCGGCCCGGACCGTGGCCTCTACTGGCGCTGAGTTGAACTCGGCCGTAGCCTCTGGAGTCCAGGCCATTTCCCGCTACCACGGCGGGGCCATCGAGGAAGGGATGAGGCTCTTTCATGAGATCGCCAAAAGGAAAGAGGAGAAGGAGATTTCAGAAAAAGATGCAGCCGCAGAAATCTTGACCGAGATGAAGGCCAAAAAGAAGAGGGCTTCTGGCTTTGGCCACCGCATCCACACTCAAGATCCCCGGACTCAAAAGCTCTTCGCCCTGGCCGAAGAATTGGGGCTGGCTGGGAGATATGTCCGGATCGCTCGAATTGTCGAGGAGGAGCTGGCTCAGAGACTCGGCAAACCTTTGCCGATAAACGTCGACGGAGCCATCGCCGCCCTTCTCTGCGAGCTCGATATACCGCCGGAGATCGGCAATGCTTTCTTCATCATCGCCCGGGTGCCCGGGTTGGTGGCCCACATTCATGAAGAAAAGACTCGGATGCGGCCGATGCGCAAAATCCATCCCTCGGATTACGAGTACGACGGCCCCGAAGGAGGGGAGATCACATGAGTCAAAAACTTTTTTCCATACTGCCTGAGTTTGAACTCATCAAGGACGAAGGGCTTCGAGACAGAACCGTCCAGGTCTGGCAGGAAGCGATGAGTAAGAGTGGCTGGAGTGTCGAGGACCTCAAGAGGATGCCTTTTACGCTTCTGATCGAGAACACTCCGATCAACATCATCGACCACACCAGAGCTGTTACTCTCTGTTCCCTGCGGATTGCCGAGATCTTGATCGAGGAATACAAGGAGAAGATTTCGCTAGACATGGATATTCTTCTCTCAGGAGCGTTGCTCCATGATGTGGGAAAGCTTTTCGAGTACAAACGGGAAGGGGAAAGTTTTCTAAAGAGCGAGGAGGGAAATCTACTCCGGCACCCCATCTCAGGGGCCGCGTTTGCCTCCCGGTTCGAACTCCCCCCAGGAGTGATCCACATCATCGCCGCCCATTCCAAGGAGGGGGACGGGGCTCGGAAGACCGTCGAGGCCATAATCGTCAACCACGCCGACTTCGTCAATTTCGAATCGTTACAGGTGTGAATCGAGGAGGATGCGTTGGGTCAGACATTTGTCGAGAAGATCCTGAGTACCAAGGCCGGACAAGAAGCGCGGGCCGGGGAGATTGTCATCGCTTCTCCAGATTACATCCTCTCCCATGATAACACGGCAGCCATCATAAAAGAGTTCCAGAAGCTGGGGCTGGAGAGGGTCAAATGTCCCCAGAAACTGGTCATCATCCTCGACCATGTCGTCCCGCCGGCTTCGGAAAAAT
>CAYGBF010000023.1:0-1843 GCA_964348035.1 uncultured Eubacteriales bacterium
ACTTGGGTTGTTCTCCATGGTCACAGCCCATGCAGAAGTCTGTCAATCCTCTCGGAGGTGAACCACCGACTGGAGAGCCGTGTGCGGGAGAACCGCATGCACGGTTCGGAGGGGGGAGGAGCCAGGTAACTGGTTCTTCCTACCCCTATCGAGAAGGGAACGGTTTTCCGCCGCAGCCTGTGCCCGCGAAAGCGGGTGCTGGAATGACAGGGAAGGAAGCAGGAATTCAATTCCTTTTACTCATACAGCAAATATTTCTCCCGTTTCTTCTTAAAAAGCCGTTCGTCCTGCTCCATCTGGCTCATAAGCTGTGAGAAGGATATTTTTCCCTCCAAATAACGGAGCAGGAGATCACTCCCGAAATGGAGGTTGAGCGGTTCGGCCTGGGGCGCGATTCTTTCCGGATAGACCTCTTTGAGGACCTTGATGAACGCCAGAGTCATCCGGAGGGAGAAGCACTTCTCCGGCTGTCGAACGTGAATCCGTAGACCCTGACACAGATTTTTTTCGAAAGGGGGATGAAGGACGATTCCTGGTAATGATCGGGGAGTGTAGGCCGTGGCTTCTATCTCGACGCCGAATTCGCGGCCTCCCTGCAGGCGGCGGATGATGAGTTCGGGTTCCAGCCAAGGAGCTCCGATCTGCAGAAAAGGGCTGGGAGTGCCCAGGCCGTGGTTAATTTTTAGAGCCCCGAGAAGCCCGGTCCCGGGAAAGAGGATGGTTGTTTCGGGTGTGGGTATGTTGGGCGAGGTAGGTGTCCAAGGAAGCCCGGTGTCCTTCCAGAAAGAGGATCGTCTCCAGTTCTTCATCCTGATGACCTGGAGGTCGGCAGGATTCTGAACCCATTTCTCTCCGACCATCATCTTAGCCAGTTCTCCGATGGTCAATCCGTACCTGACGGGGATCGGGAGGGCGCCGATGAAGGATTCAAACTTAGGACGAAGACAAGGGCCCTCGACGATCAGTCCCCCGGTTGGATTGGGTCTATCAAGAACATAAACCGGTCTCTCGAATTCAGCCGCCGCTTCGATGACATACTTAAGGGTAGTGATGTAGGTGTAGAACCGAGTGCCCACGTCCTGGATGTCGAAGATAAAGATGTCAATGGCTTGGCTTTGGGCGGCGGTCGGTTTTCTGGTTTTACCGTAGAGACTGAAAATCTTGATGTTTTTGAATAGGCTGTCCGGGACGGTTTGGCCCTGTTCGATTTCTCCCTGAAAGCCGTGCTCAGGAGAAAAGATGGCCCGGATGTCCGCTCCTTTGTCCAGGAGAGCCTGGACGAGACTCAAACCGCCAGGAAGTCGAGACGTATGGTTGATGACCAGGCCGAGCCTCTTCCCCTTGAGTTGAGTTGGGTAATCATCCAAGAACGCCTCACTGCCGAGCTCGGTCCTGTCCGGTTTAAACGGTGTTGGGGTTGAACCTGTCAGATGAAGGCAGATGAAGACAAAAGCCGAGAGACAGACAGAGAAGATGATGCCTACGGCCGGCCGGCCGAGTTTTTTTGGCTTACCGTGATTGAGAGCTGACATCGGAAAGATACTGGCTTAATCCTGTCTCTTTGACAATCGTAAACGCCTCTTCTGAAGTTAGGCCTCGATTTTGACGGAGGGCCTCCAGGATGCGGATTATAGTCAGGGCCACCTCGGCCGTTTGGCCGGCTTCTTGGCGTTTGTCCTGGAGATAATCGATCGAATCGAAAAGCACAGCGTTGGCTTCACCGTATGAGATGGGCTTCCGGATGCCGTAGAGCTTGACCCAGTCGGGACGGCTCAGAACATCGTTGACATGAGACTGGATGAGGTAGGTAGCTCTGCCGATGAGCTTAAGGTTGCTCGGGCTG
>CAYGBF010000024.1:0-4569 GCA_964348035.1 uncultured Eubacteriales bacterium
TCCACCGCTGAGGCTCTGAACATACAGTCCGCTTTTCGTGCTTTTCAGGATATCTTCGGGTTTATCTTTGCCCTTCTCGATAAAAGTGTTCGTCATCCTCGGGATGGGGATATGCCGGAAGCTTTCTCGACGTCCGTTTCCGGTGCGTTCCATGTTGATTTGCTTGGCTGAGAGGATGTCCGTCATGTATTTTTCGAGCCTGCCGTTCCTGATCAGAACATTGCGCTTCATTTGGGTTCCCTCGTCGTCAAAATTCGTCGTTCCTCTCCGGTTGGGGAGGCTGCCGTCATCCACCATGGTAAAGACATCGCTGGCGACTTTCTGGCCTAATTTTCCGGTAAAAGCCCCGATTTTTTCGGCGATGTTATCCGCCTCGAGGGGATGGCCGACCGCTTCATGGACCAGAACTCCGCCCCATCCGTTCTGCATGACCACATCCATCATACCTGCGGGGGCTGCTTTGGCATCGAGCATGGCGACGGCTTCGCGGGCCGCTCTGCGGGCGACTTCCTCGGGTTTGACCTCATCAAAAATCTCAAAACCCGAGTGACGGCTCAGCCTCTCTCGGCTCATGTGGCGGGTGTTCTTTCCGACGCCTAATGTCTGGACAATAAAGAACAACAGAGGGAGTCTGTCTTTGACAAGGAGTCCTTCGCTGTTGGCGATTGTCCTTCCCCTGATCTCATCATAGTAGCTGATTATGGCCATCTTTATCCTGGGATCATAATCCAGGGCTGCCTGATTGGCTCGTTGGATGACCGTGAGTCTCTTCTTATCGGCCACTTCTTCGAGTGGCAGCTTAACAGTGATGAATGAATCTTTCTTCGTTTCTTTGATGTCAACCGGGTCTGTTTTTTTGGCACCTCTAGCCACATAGGAAGCGACATCGGCTACTTTGAGAAGCTCATCCTCAGTAAGTTCATCTGTGTAGGCATAACCCGTCTTATCTCCGCTGATGACTCTTACTCCCGCTCCTTGACGGATGCTTGAGACAGCGCTCTTGAATTTTGATTCCTCCATGACGATCCGGCGGGAGATCCTGTCCTCGATGTAGACCTCTGCGAATTCCCCTCCTTCCTTGAGGGCATGGTGGATCACTTTTTGGAGGAGCTGGGGAGCGAGCTCTAGCTCTGGGCCTGAAGTTTTCGATGATAAAAGGTGCATCATGAGGGTGGGGGTGGCCGCGATAGCTATCCCCCCTTTGAGGCTTATCTCGAGAAACTTCCGTCTTGGTATGTCTTCGACAAAATAATTTTTCATGGGATACTTCTCCTTACGGCTCACCTCATTATAGTAGCCTTGAGTATTAGAAGTAAAAATTATAAATATAATGTTCCAGATTGACAATAAATACATATGATTTTTATGATCGCAGATAATAATAAAAGAAAGAAGCCTGAGTGATGAATAAGACGCGTATTCTCGTTTTTTCCATTTTAATCCTAATTCCATTCGAGATGATGATCTATTCCTGGAGAAAACACGGCATCCGCGATAATCCGGCCCAGATACATATCTGTAATCTCAGGCTCGATTTCTGGAAACGGAACTTGAATTAAGCAGGAGGAGACGTCCCCGCATTTTACTTGAAGCTGGAAAAGAATGTCTGAGCGATCAACCCGGCAATCGGGGGGAAGAAGAATGTTGCGGCCAAGCGCGCGAGGACGAATCGCCAGCCGAGAATACCGATTTCCATCGGCATTCGACTCACCGCCCATAATGACCACCCGGTGAGATAAGCAACCATGGTTCCCACGCTGGCTCCGGTGCGCAGGAATCCGGCCACAAGAGGGAGACTGACGTATGGTCCCCCCGGAGTTAATCCGCCAGCCACTGTGCCGATGAGAATTCCTCTAAACCCCGACTCCGCTCCGATCCATCTGGATATGAGTTCTTTGGGCAAGAGGGTCTGGACCATCCCGGCAACGATGAAGGCAAATATGAGTAACGGAAGGATCTCTACGATCATGTTGAGAGCAGATTTTAAGCCTGTCGTGTGCTGATCCCCCCCCTTTGAATACCCGATTATCAGGAGAATGAGGGCCACAACGGCCATGATGATGGTTGGTGCGATCATGTTCGATGTCCTCCTCTTGTTGTTCATTTATATCTCAATCTATTCGTCTGCTAGTAGCTTACAGAATCGTTCATAGTGCAATTCTGGAAGGATATCTGTCAGGTTTTTTTCTTGAGGTCAACTTTTCTGATGACTTTTTTTATCAAGAAATTTTTAATCTTGTCTATGAAATCTGGAGGCCATTCTTTGAGCATCCGGTTGAGCATGTTGTTGTTCACCGTGGAAACATCGACATCCCTGTTTTTCTCGATCAGGTAGGCTCTTAAGCTTTCCCATTTCTCTTCATCTTCTCTTCGTGTCGGCGCCGAGAGAACATCCTTCAGGGTTACCTGGAGCTGGTGGTCAGGGCCGTCGATAACACGGATGTTTTCCTGCTCGGCCAGTCGGAGGGCGGCTTCTTCGATTTTTTCCTGGTCCTGCTCGATCTCGGAAATTTTCTTTTTCAGTTCTTTTTTTTCTTCTTCTAGTTCCGCATACCGAGAGACGAGTTTAACTCCGGGATCCTTCAGGTATTGGTTAGCGTCGAGTTTTTCGACTTTCTGCGGATGCTTCCACAGCGGACAGATATCCTGGTACCCGCACCAGTCGCAGAGGACGGTCTTGTTCGGAGGAAAATCCTGACAGGTTTCGATGGCTTTGATACGATCGATGACTTTATCCTGGGCCTCGATCAACTGGTCTCTGGTTCTTGTGGATTCCAGCTGTTTGTTAAACAGAAGAAAATGCCAGACGAGCTTGGCTTTGTCTGCTTCAAGCCACTTTTCGGTCAGGGCTATTTGATACAGGGCCAGCTGAAGGTTTTCGTCCGCTTCCTGTTGGGACATCAGCGAACTCGAGGTTTTATAATCGTGGATTTCAAACCGTTTTGCCTTATCATCCCAATCCAGCCGGTCCAGGGTTCCGGTGAACGTAAACTCTTCATCCCCCCGCTTAAGGGTAAAATACATAGATTCCTCGAGTTTGACGATTTTTGTCCGGTCGAACGGCTGGTGCTCATCGTAGTAATCGATGAGACACTGCCTGCCCTTCTGGTAATAATCCTCTGCCGTGAGCTCTTTTTTGACAACCTTGATGGAGTCATGCAATTTTTCTTCCCATAGACTCTCGTACCTGGAGAGGAGCCATTCCTTGGGTTTGACGACTTTGTTCTTGACAAATTCGTACAGGTCCCTGAGAGCCTCATGGACGCGGTTGCCCATCAAGGCTTCGATGGTCTCGACTTTCGTCTTCAATCTGTCTACATACCTGTATTTGTACTGGAGTCGGCACTGCGAAAAACTCTCGATCCTACTGTAAGAGTACCTGTTTTTTGTCATTGGTGTTTATTCACGTTCCGGGGATTGAAGCAGCCGTACATGGACATTCAATCTAGACGAGAATTAACTGGATGTCAACCGGAAAGATGCCGTCGTAAGCATCCTTATTTCCGTGATAACCGTTACTATTATGGATCAGGTAGGATGCATCGAAAACACGCGGACTTTCGGCAGCGAGGCCCGGCTGGGGTTTGCTCAACACCCTACCTGATCCATTTCATATCTCAATGTGGTTTACTATCACGGTTTTGGGGATGCATCCGATGCCGTCTGGGGTGGAAGCCCATGGTCGAGTTTCTAAGACTGAAGATCGAAAAAAAATAAATAACTCCCTGTGTCTACAGGTCCGCATAGATGTCTATGATAGGACCGATTTTAAGTATACGAGCTGGTAGCGCTCGCTGCTGAACGCTCATGATGGTTTTCTCCCCTTGCCCGGAGAAGGACTCTTGGAGAGAAACGAATCGGATAACCGGAATTTACTCTTCGAGTTCGATCTCGAAAGGCAGACTCTGCCACTGGCCGTGGAGGTTGCATCTTTCTCTGGCGACCAAAGCATGGCCGTGGTCGAGAGCCACCGTGAACGTCACTTTAGGCTCGGTCAGTCTGGGGACCAGATCGATCCGGGCGAGGAAGGTGTCTCCGGAGAAGAGCTCGATCCACTCGATGAAATGAGCGTTTTCGTTCGGGTGGTTCATGTATTTTCCGACCTCGACGTGAACCTTGAAGGCCTCCCCTTTCTTGACCTTTGACGGGGCTTCGATAACGGGAGTGTGTTTTTTCTCGAGATCGCTCATCTCCTCGACATCTCCAGATTTAGCAGCGTTAATCCCACAGAAAATATCGTCTTCACACATTCTGTCCTCCAATTGAGTTGTGTTGGTTTGCCTTATGACTCTGTTTGTTCTTTTTCTGAGCCCCGGGTGCAGAAAAATGTCTTGGTCAAAGACATTTCTGAGAAAACAGGACATCCGGGGCAGATGCACTGATCCTCGGTTTCAATCTTCTCATTCTTGCCGATAGTCGGGAAGCAGTATCCTATCGGTTCGGCACCTGAAACATAGGTCGGGCAGCTGCGGCAGATACACATGGCCTTGACGTCTTCTTGTTTCTGTTTCATCTGTTCAGGATCCATATCCATTTTGACCTCCTGGCACTGTTTGTTCTTAGGTTATA
>CAYGBF010000025.1:0-10341 GCA_964348035.1 uncultured Eubacteriales bacterium
TTGCCGAGAGAGCAGGAGAAGAGAGTCTCACCGTTCCTACGATATTCATGCTTTCGTTTCTGAGAGGAAAGAATATCGTTTGGACCTCTTCTTGGAGGCTGGGTTGACCGATGAATTCGTCTTCATGCCTGGAGAAAAAGGCCTCAACACCGGAAACATCCTCTCTGTAATCTCTAAAATCCACAACACAGTTACTCAATAACTTGGGACTCAGAAAGTGATATTCCTTGAGGTAGGGAGCCTTTAACTGGGGGATAAAGGCCAAGAGTCGAAAATGAGCGAGGATTTTATCCCGGCTGATTCTTTGAGTGGAGACGAGATAGACTGAGGCTTTGTCACGCACAAGGAGTGAGGATTTGGCTTCGTCGATTTCCATTTCCTTATTCTGAAGACCAAGAAGAGGCCTGATGTCGATCACGTTGCCCAACCAAAGGATGAGATCTCCCCGATGGCTGTAATAGGCAATCCCCTCTTTTTCTCTGTCCGGATTAAGCTCCTGGAATAAGGCGAACACTTTCTCCTCTCTGTCGGGAAAAGAGGAAGGCGAGAAAAATTCTTTTTTCTGTTCTAACTCAGTCATCAACTGGGTGTATTCGGCCTTGATGGTCTGGGCTTGATTCCGTAAGTGATTGAGGCTGTTTTGATAATAATTAGAAGAAATAAAGGCGGGAAGGACCGAGAAGAGGCTGATGAGTAGAGCTGCGAGGAACAGGGTGATGAGAAACCCGTAGTAATAAGGACTTCGCAAGGATGGGATGAACGAAATCTTCAAATTTTCTCTGCCTTGATTTCAGTGATTTTCCAGGATGTGTTCGGGAAAGTGCCAGTTTTTGTTAGGTAGAAAAAGATATGAAGCACATACTGGTTATTGGTTTTTTTATTCTTGAAGGACCATCTGGCCTTGAGGATGAGGCTCTCGTTTTCAGATAGAAGATGGTATTCCTCTTCGGAATAGAATTCGAATGTCAGGTATGAGGAAAAGATATTCTTCCAGAGAAAATAAGCCTGGTGATCGGAGAGTTGGTCAGAGAAGGATATCGGGTCTGGAAGCGAGATGTTGACTGAGCTTCGAGCATAAAAGCATCGGTAGAGCATCTTGGCATTGTTTTGGAGGAAGGACATCTCGATGTTTTCCGCTGGGGGTGAGACGGCAGTGGAAAGAATGAGCAGGATGGAGATAAAGTAAGACACCTAAAAATATTATCACAGCTTTAAAAAAAGAGGCAAGTGGACAAGACAAGAAATCGTGAATCAGTTTTCAGTTTCCAGATTACAAAAAGTATACTTTCTTAACTGATAACTGATATCTAACTGGGGTATGCGAGGTCATTTTTGGTTTTAATCTTAAATGAGAAATGTCCGATCCAAGACACAGGATTCATGGTTTTTTTCCCTCGGGTTCATCCATCTCAGAAGAGACGATCGTTTTGAGTTCTTCTCTTATTTTGTCTATTTTTTCCAGCTTGCTCGATATTTTTGAGAAGAGGGTTTCTTGGACCTTGATTCCCTCCTGGATAAGGAAGGCGGCACTTTCCGATCGGCTTTTAAAAAGACCAGCGTCGACCAGCATATTGAGTTTTTTATTAGATTCATCATTCACCCTTATGGTCAGGACCGTATTCCTCGATGCCAGAGCTTTATCGATAACCCTTTTGATGGATTCGGCAGTTCTCGTCGCAAACTTTTCCATATGATTACCCAGATCGTCCAGGGTGCTCTGGTGTTTTTTTTCCTCGGTTTCTTTTTTGGCCTGTTTTTTTTGTTGTTCGCTCTTCATGATCCTTCTCCTGTAATTTGTAATTTAGTTACAAATTACCAATATTTGCTATTGCTGTCAAGGATTTTTTCAAGTCGAAAGCTTAGCAAGATCGGGTTTCCTCCCCAAACATCGATGTTAACCAAAGATGAATAGAACGGTGCTTCTTCCATGGAGAATGTCCGGGTTGAAACCAGGAGAAGGGAAGCTCTTTGTGAAACTGCTCTAGAAAAAGATCAGGATGGTGTAGATGGATGTAGGTATGCAGGCGATATTTTTTAAAGAGTGAGTATTAGAGGAACAGAGGATTTCTATTCTGTTTTTTCTTCCTCTACGACCTCTTCTTGTGTTTCTTCTTCGAGCTTTTTCGCTCGTCGGGCGTCTTTTATGCTGCTGATTCCGGCTATAAAAGCGATCAGACCTCCAAAGAAGAGGATGGGTGGAATAAAGCCAAAGACGAGTTCGTAGAATTCACGCCACCAAACAAAAATGACGAGATAAACTCCTACGGCCATGGCGACCAAACCTCCGATGATGGCGAGTGCTTTTCCCATTGAGACCTCCCTCAAAGATTAGGATGCATTATTTTTTCGAGCCGCATTATAGCAGAACGGAAAAAAGGAAGCAATAATTATGGGGGTCGCGTCTCAACATATGACATTTTTGTTGATAAAAAGCACGTTTCCCAATTTATATTTATTTCTGGTTAGAGTTTGTTTCATCAAGCGCTCAAGTGTAATGCCACAATCGAATAGGGAATGTCAAATGTTGAGACGCGACCCCTTTTCAGATAGAATAACAAAATCAGAAAACAGAGGAGGTTAAGATGTTAAGCACCCTCAAAAGGACTGTTCCGATGATGATTATCCTCATATGTGCCCTGAGTCTGAATCTAAATTCAGCCGCTATCATAGGGAATGATGCTTTCCTTATCGGTGACCTTAAGATTTCACCTGGTGAGTCTAAATCCGGTTTTTTATCTGTCGAGGAAAAAGAAGGATTAGGCTCCTTTATCCCTGTGACCGTCATCAACGGTACTACCAAAGGAAAGGTCTTAGCCCTCGTGGCTGGTGTCCACGGGTATGAATATCCGCCGATTTTAGCCCTTTATCGGTTGAAAAAAATGATCGATCCGAAAACCTTATCGGGGACGATCATACTGGTTCATATCGCCCATCTGCCTGCCTTCCAAAAAAGGATTATCTACTACAATCCTTACGACTGGAAGAATTTAAACCGCGTTTTTCCGGGCCATCCTCAGGGGACCATCTCTGAACGGATCGCCCACGTTCTGAAGGAAGAAGTGATCAAGCGGTGTGATGCGATCATTGACCTACACTGCGGAGACGGCAATGAAGCGTTGATTCCCTACTGCTACTGGATGGTCAGCGGCGATGAGCACATCGACAAAGTCAGCAAAGATATGGTCCTGGCGTTCGGCATCAAGCATATCATCATCGATAAGTTCCGTCCCAAAGACTTGGCTCATTCCAAGTATCTAGGCAACACGGCCATTCTCCATTCAAAACCCGCCATCACCACAGAATCTGGCTATTTGGGAAAGACAGATGAAGAAGCCATAAGCCGGAACATTCAAGGGGTGCTCAGCGTGATGCGTCTTTTCCAGATGATCGAAGGCGCTCCTGAGCTTGTCTCCGATCCTGTTTGGATCGACCACTACGAGGTCATCTACTCCAAAAGAAACGGTCTCTTCTATCCCCAGGCCAAGATGGGCTATTGGGTCAGGAAGGGAGAGAAGGTCGGGTATATCACGGATTACCTCGGAGAGGTGACTGAGGAGCTTCGGGCGCCGTTCAGCGGTATCCTTCTTTACATTATCAACACTCCGCCCATCAGCGAAGGTGAGCCGCTTTTTGAAGTCGGAAGGATCAAGGAAAAATAGAAGGGCAGCGATAAC
Source organism: uncultured Eubacteriales bacterium (assembly GCA_964348035.1). Taxonomy (GTDB): domain Bacteria; phylum Acidobacteriota; class Aminicenantia; order Aminicenantales; family Aminicenantaceae; genus CAYFXE01. Next base: position 3,675 of record CAYGBF010000025.1, read on the forward strand.
CATTGAAGGTAAAAACTGTCATTTTTGACATGGACGGGACAATCTTTGATGTGCCCTATGACTGGAAAAGAATAAAAGAAGACCTGGGAACAAAGGGGATGCCAATCCTTCACTATCTAAGCCAGCTGGAGGAACCGGAGAAATCGGATAAATGGCGTCTCCTCGAGAAGTATGAAGAGAGAGCTACTCAGAAAGCCACTTTAAAGCAGGGAATGAAAGAATTCTTGGATTTTTTATCACAAAAAAAGATAAAGCTGGCCCTGGTCACGAATAATTCCCGCCGGAATGTGTCTTATCTTTTAAAGAAATTTCGACTAAAGTTTGACTGCGTGATTTCCCGCGAAGACGGGTTGTGGAAACCGTCAGGAGCCCCGTTCCTTGCCGTCTTCGAAAAATTAGGGCTCCAAAAGGGAGACGCGTGTGTGATCGGGGACTCTCCCTTTGATATTCAAGCCGCCCGAGAATCCGGGATCTCTCAAGTTTTTATCCTGAATACAGATAAAAAGAGATTCTCTAACTTTGATGTTGAGGTGTTTCCTTCAGTGCCTGCTTTAAGAAAAAGAGTCGAAGACCTCGTCTAAGAATAAATAACAGAAAAAGGAAACGCGTTTTAAGGCCTGGTGAGAAAATCCAAGAAACGGTTTGGACCAGTTTGGAGTTTTAATCTACTGAGAGGGAGGAATCCCGTTGGGGAGGCCAGTCATGAATAAAGACTTTTTGGGAAAATTTATTGTCGGACTCTCTCTTATTGCTGTTTTGGTTTCGTTCGGAACGAGACTTCATGCCGATGGCTTCATCGTTCCTGTGTCCAAGCCGGGTGAAAAAATTCCCGCCCTAACAGTGAAGTATCATCGAGTGGATATCAAGATTCTTAATCAGGTGGCTACGACTTCAATCGATCAAGTATTCATCAATAATCACTCTCGAGATATAGAAGGTCTGTTTATTTTTCCTCTTCCTGATAAATCGGCCATTTCAGAATTTGCCCTGTATATCGGTGAGAAAAAGGTCGAGGGAGAAATCCTGGACGCAGACAAGGCCCGCCGCATGTACGAAGACATCGTTCGTAGACTCAAGGATCCAGCTCTGCTCGAGTATGTCGGACGCAACATGTTTCGGGCCCGAGTCTATCCGATTCCGGCCCGAGGAGAGAAGAGAATTCAAATCTCGTATTCAGAGATATTGAGAGCCGAGAGAAATCTTATTCGTTATGTCTATCCTCTGAATACCGAAAGGTTTTCACTCCATCCGATCAATGAGGTCACGATTTCAGCCAGGATCGAGTCTAAAACTTCCCTCTCCAACGTCTACTCCCCGTCTCATAAGATTTCCGTCAGGAAAGAGGATGAGGGGAAGGCCCGCGTCAGCTTCGAAGGGAAAGACATTAAACCCACCAAGGATTTTGTTCTGTATTATTCTCTTTCTCAGGACGATATCGGAATGTCCTTCATCAGCGGGCAAGGTTTAGAGGACAACTATTTTATGCTGCTAGCGTCCCCACGCTACGTAAGAAAGAGGGAGAAAATCCTGAAGAAAAATTTGGTTTTTGTCCTCGACAGCTCTGGCAGCATGAGTGGGAACAAGATTGTTCAGGCCAAGGAAGCAGCCCGTTTCGTCATCGATCATCTGGATGAAGATGATTGGTTCTCTATCGTCGATTTCGACGACGGCGTGGAGACGTTTGCTCCTGAGACGGTCAAAGCCGATGATGAGAGTCAGACTAAAGCCCTTTCGTTCATCGATGAGATAGAAGATTCGGGAGGGACCAACATCAACGACGCCCTCCTACGGGCGCTCCGCATGGTTGAGCCCGGAGAGAGGCCAAACTATATCCTCTTCTTGACGGATGGCCTGCCAACTGTCGGAGTGCCGGAAACAACAGACATCCTGCAAAACCTCGGCCAGGCCAACACCTTGGGCTGCAGGATCTTTGTTTTTGGAGTTGGAAACGACGTTAACACCGATCTCCTGGACAGGATTTCTTCTCAAAACCGGGGAACCTCGGTCTATGTCAGTGAGTCCGAAGATTTGGAGTTGGCCATATCCAGTTATTACGAAAAGATTTCTTCTCCTCTTCTTTCGGATATCGAGATAGACTTCAACGGAATCGATGTCAAAGATACTTATCCCCGGATTCTGCCTGATTTGTTCAGAGGATCACAGCTGATCATGATCGGAAAATACAAAGGAGAGGGGCCGGTGAGCGTGATTCTTGAGGGGAAAGTCGGTAAGAATGAGAAGACATTTATCCTCAAGGAACAAGACTTAGATAAACAGCCGGCTTATGATTTCCTGCCCCGACTCTGGGCCACGAGAAGAATAGGATACCTCCTCCAGGAAATACGCCTCCACGGGGAAAAGGATGAACTCGTCGAAGAAATCAAAAGATTAGGCCTGACATACGGCATCGTCACTCCCTATACTTCCTTTTTGGTGACCGAGGAAGAACGGCACTCTTTGGAGGCGGCAGCTCCTGAAGCCAAGATTGCCATCAGGGATCGGGACGTCACAGGAGCTGGCGCTGTCAAGGCGGCTCGGGTCTCACAGAAATTCAAGGCCCAGGAGAGGGCAGAGGAGGTGCTGTCTCAGAAGATTAGATACAAGAAAGAAAAGACATTCTACCTGGAAGAAGGATTCTGGGTGGACAGCACTTATCATCGGGAGAGTCCGGTCAAAGAAATACGTTTTAACACCGACGACTATTTTCGTCTTCTGATCGAGACACCTGGCATAGCCCCATACCTCTCTGTAGCCAAGAATTTGATCCTTTCCTACAAAGGGGTGAACTATAAAATCCTCGAATGACAGATTTAATCGGAATCAGCTCCTAATAGGTAATAAATAACCAGTCTTACTCAATTCCAAGAACCGTTTCCCGCCTCTCATCTTGACAAGGGAAAAAGATGACGTCCAGGTGCGAATACGGGTTGATTTATAGTTTCTTATTGATACAATGAAAAAAATCTGGAGGTAATGATATGGCTCAAGAGAAACTGCTCCTGATACCAGGCCCGACACCCGTTCATCCGCGGATCATTCAATCTCTCTCGCATCCCACAGTATCTCATGTGGGAGCGGAGTTCATCGGAGAATTCAAACAGGCTCTGGCTAACTTGAAAAAAATCGTTTTTTGCCAAAAGGGAGAGCCGTTCATCATCGCCGGCGCGGGCACACTGGCCATGGAGATGGCCGTGTTGAATACCATCGAGGGAGGAGAACGCTTCCTGATTCTCTCTCAAGGTTATTTCGGGGAGAGGATGGCCGGTATTGCTCGAAGCTTCGATTTGTCCTTTGACATCCTCGAGAGTGAACCGGGAAAAGCCGTTTCCTCCGAAAAACTGGCCGCCAAGATTTCTGGAGAATCCTATGCCGCTGTCGTCTGTACTCATGTGGATACGGCTACCGGCGCTTGTGCTCCGGTCAAGGACTACGCCGAGGTGACCAGGAATCAGGAGAGTCTTTTTATCGTCGATGGGGTGTGTGCGACGGGTGGAATAGAAGAAAGAATGGACGACTGGGGTATGGATGTAATTCTGACGGCAGCCCAAAAGTGTCTGGGGTCTCCACCCGGGTTAGCGGTCCTGGTATTATCAGAAAAGGCGGTGGCTAAGAGATCCGGGATGAAGGCCATTCCTGCCTTTTATTCTGATCTCCTCAACTGGCTTCCGATCATGAAGGATCCATCGAAGTACTTCTCCACACCGTGTGTCAACGAGATACGGGCCTTCTGCGAGGGGACAATAATTGCCTTGGAGGAGGGGATGGACAATCGATTCCTCCGGCATCACCAGATAGCCAGCGCCATCCGGGCCGCTCTGGAAAAAATAGGATTCACTTCTTTTACCAAAGAACCTTATTTAGCAGATACGCTTTCTGTTGTCCTGTACCCAGATGGGATTGAAGATCAGTCTTTCCGTAAAAAACTCTACGAGAATGGCGTCGTGGTGGCCGGAGGGCTGGGAACGATGGCCGGGAGGGTCTTCAGGATGGGGCACATGGGCAATCTGTCATATTCGCAAGTCTATTTTGCCTTGGATGCTGTCGAAAAAACGCTCCGATCCTTAGGCTATCAGGTTGACTCGGGATCTGGCGTACAGACCGCCCGCACAATCTTAGAGGAATAATTTTTTAGAGGAAGTGATGATCAGCGAAGTTTTTTTCATCCCGGCCAGAAGGGACGAAGGCGATGAGGTTTTGGCCGAAAGGGCCGAACGTTTATACCTGAAAACGGGTTTTCAGAAGAGGATAGAGGAAGATTCTTTTGTTGCCTTAAAAATTCATTTTGGTGATAAAGGAAACACAGGTCACATAAGGCCTTCCTGGCTTATCAGGATTATTCGACAGATAAAGAGGAAAACAAGCCGGGTCTTTTTTTCGGATACCAACACGCTCTACGTGGGCCAAAGGTCAAACTCCATAGAGCACATCCGTCTGGCCGCAGATCACGGATTTTCTCTTGATGAGACAGGCATCCCCGTCCTTATCGCCGATGGTCTGATCGGTCGCGACGAGGACGACATCCATGTGAACCAGGATCATATAAAATCGGCGAAAATCGCCAGTGCTTATCTCAACACTGACGGGCTCCTCTGTTTGAGCCATTTTACCGGTCACATGTTATCCGGGTTTGGCGCGGCCATTAAAAACCTGGGGATGGGCTGTGCCTCGAGAGCAGGAAAACTCGAGCAGCACTCGGATGTTCATCCCTGGATAAGCAAAAAAAAGTGCACAAATTGTGGGATCTGTTTAGAATACTGCCCCACCGAAGCCATCATCCAGGAAGAAGGCAGTGCCGTGATCCTCGATGAGAAGTGCATCGGCTGTGGGGAGTGTATGGTGGTCTGTACTGTAGGCGCTGTCAAGATGAAGTGGGATGAAGATTCGAGACGGGTTCAAGAAAAGATGACCGAATACGCCTTTAGCCTCTACCAAAAACTCATGGGAAAGATCGTCTTCATGAATTTTCTTACCCAGATAACAAAAGATTGTGACTGTATGGCCACGGAGGAACCGGATATTGTCGAGGATATCGGCATCCTGGCCTCTGAAGATCCGGTGGCAGTGGACAAGGCTTCTGTAGACTTGGTCAACGGCCGCAGCCAAAAAGACCTGTTGAGAGAGAATTACGACTTGGATTGGTCCATCCAGCTGTCCCATGGAGAGAGGATCGGACTCGGAAGCCAAAAATACCGGCTGATCGATCTGGGATAAGTTCGGATAGGTATTTTAGCCTTAAACGAGCGGTACTCCAAAATTCAAAAGATATCGGGGCGAGGGGATTCGAACCCCTGACCCCAGCGTCCCGAACGCTGTGCGCTAGCCAGACTGCGCCACGCCCCGATATGCGAAATCCATTATAACGATAATCCCAAAACAATAAAAGGCTCATCATTCCAGCGGAGCCCCCACCTGCACCAACCTCCGCTGGCACGGGCTCCGGTAGGTGGCTGGAACCTAGTAGAAAAGGAATTGGATCCCTGCTTCCGCAGGGACAGGGGAAGAGAATTAGATGTGAAGCTCAATCACATCTTCGTCTTCAAGGATGTAGTCCCTATTGACTTTCTGACCTTGGTACTTATTCTTTCCCCAGATTCGTGCGTATCTCAACTTTTGGGAAAAATCCTTGTGGACGGCTTTCGCCATATCCATCAGGTTGCTTCCTTTTCTGAAGACGAAGGGCTCTTTGAATTCGACCTTCTTCCCGGGCACTTTGCTGTAAACCCTGAGAATATCCAGGAACATAAAGATGTCCTTTTTTAATTCCTCAAGGTTATCGCCGCCAGAGGCAGAAACGGGACTCATCTTCAACTCGGAAGGGAGGCCCTTTTTGAGGGCTACCAAGTTTTCGGCTGCCTGAGGCAGGTCCACCTTGTTGGCAGCGATCAAGGTTTTTTTCTGGAAGATATTCGCCGCCTGCGAGGATTCTTTTTCCTCGGGGACAAACTCGATTCGTTTTTCGGCGAGTTTTTTTTGTATGGTCCGAAACACATCTGCTTGACCAGAGCTTCCTAAATCTAGGACAAGTAATATACCATCAGTTGCCTTGATCAATTCCGGGTACCAGACTTCCATGTATTCAGGCGTTATGGGTGGCGTGTCTACGAGCTGAATCTGGATGTTCTCGTAGATCATCATAGCCGGAGAGGGAATACGGGTGGTGAAGGGATAGTCGGCTATTTCAGGATGGGCGTTTGTCAGGGGTTGGATGAGGCTGGATTTTCCTGCATTGGGTAGTCCGACGAGAACGATTTGACCGGCGCCTGCTTTTTCAACCTGATGGGTTGGACCATGCCTGGCAATTTTAGGCCTACTCTGGACAGATGATTTGAGTTTGGCGATCTTGGTTTTGAGGAGAGCCTGAAGTTTTTCTGTCCCCTTGTGTTTGGGAACGATAGAGAGAAGTTCCTCCAAAATGTCTATTTTTTCTTGTGGTGTTTTCGCTGTTTTTAATTTTTTTTCCGTTTCGAAGTATTGAGGAGGAAGGTTGGCCGGCATTTTCGTATCTCGATTCAATTATAGTCATTTGCTAGCCAATTTCAAACAAAGATAGTAAGCATCCTTATTTCCGTGATAACCGTTACTATTATGGATCAGGTAGGGTGCATCGAAAACACGCGGACTTTCCCCAGCGAGGAAATCCCGCTCCGATTCGGGCCTCGCTCTCCTC
>CAYGBF010000026.1:0-22022 GCA_964348035.1 uncultured Eubacteriales bacterium
ATCACCTCCCTTCCTCTTAAACACATGATTATTACGCACTCGGATGGCGACCACGTCAACGGACTCGTCGGTTTTTCGAGAGGAATCAACATCATCGCCCATCACCAGGCAAGAAAAGACATGGATGAAGCTTTTAAGGATGCTGAGCAGAGAATCTTTCTTCCAGACCAAACCTTTGCCCGCAAGCTGTTTCTCTACCTAAAGGACAAAAAAATTGAGCTCTACCACTTCGGACCGGCTCACACCAACGGGGATGTGGTCGTCTATTTTCCGGAGGATAAGGTGGCTTTCATAGGAGACCTTTATTTCCGAGGTCGAGACCCCCTGATCCACCGCCACAAAAGCGGCAATTCCTTCGGTTTAGTCAAGACCCTCAAGGCCGTCTTGGGACTTAATGCGGAAACCTTTATTCACGGCCATGGGGATATCGCCAGTCGAGAGGATATTCAGGTCTACGTCGATGCGCTGGAGAAAAAACAGAATAAGATCAAGGACATGATCGATAGGGGAAGGACTTTAGAGCAAATCAAAAATGCATTCGGAGTCGAAGACCGTCCCGCCCGGCCGGGAGGGCAGCGCAGGCTGAATCTTGTGGAAGTGATCTATCTCGAGCTGACCGAGGAGAAATAAAGACGTCTCACTCCCAAGGTCTGTACGGAATTAGAGGAAGCGCCGTTTCTTTGACAAACCGCAAGAAGGGAAAAATATCTCCTTCTTCCGGGACCAGCCCGAACCTCCAGTAGCGGATGAATCCATACTGAGACTGTGGTTCGAGCAGGCAGGGGATCAGGTTGGCTCCATCCTGAGAACAGGGAATATAGTAATCTCCCTTTTTGATGATTGTCTGGAGCCCCATTTTTTTGACCTGTATTGTTTGCGGCGGGAGATAATCATATGCGGCCGGCGTGATACCGATAACCTTATAAGCTTCTATATCTAGGACCACATCCCTTTGGAAGAGTTCCACCTTGAGCTTATGGTCGAGCAGGGTATTCACCACATCCTGGTGTTCAGAGGGAATGATGTATCCTAGGGGGCGAGGGACGCTGACTGTCGGCAATACACCAGGGAACCAATTCTTAACCACCTCTTCGACGACTTTTTCCTGTGAGGGATAGGGATAGGGATCCAGGTCTTCTCTGGTTAGAGGATCACCAGCCTTCTTATCCTTATTCAGGATTCCTCGTATAGGTGTGCTTGAGCGTTCAAACTGCCTGATAGTCAATGTTGGTTGTTTTTCATCACGGACATATCTCATCCTGAGATGAACAAGGTCATCCTCAGAATAGACGCGGGCTTTATCGATGAGCTTGGTCCTCAGATTTCGGATTAAAGCCTTGATCTCTTGCCCATGCCGAGCTATGCTCTCGGTAAGATAACGAAGGCCATAATACTGCCAGCGGGTCCTATCCTTGAGGGTTTCGATGTCATGACGTGAGGCTCCTTCTTGGATAAAAGAAATAGATTCGTATATCCCTAAACTGTTCCTCCCATCGTTAAGATCGGTCGTGCTGTAGCGCTTCATCGTTTCCCTTCGTCCCTGATCTTCAGGACGATATGCGACCCCAGCCGAGGAGTCGATGCCCATCCTTTGGGTTATGAGATATTCATGAAAGGTGATGTCTTTCTTTTTTAAGCCTTCTTCTACTTCGCTCAAGATCTTCTGCCGGGAAAACGCCTGGAGTTGGGGATGGATGTTGATGTTGGAAACGCAGCCAACGGAGACTCTGTAGAAATCATCTCCTTTTTCGTGGACATCTAATGTGACTTCCGGCATCCAGGTCCTGAAAACCCGATGAATGGACCTCACTTCTGGAGACTCGAGTTTGACATGGTCCCGATTAAGATCCAGATTCTGTTCGTTCCGGCGCTGGTCGAACCAGTTACCGAAGGGATTTGCTTGGGGCATGATCAGAAAATTCACTTTTTCGAGAAGCGGTTTGAGTTCGCCGACGGCCAAATCTCTGATCAACATCAAGGCTGCTTCCTTGGCTGACTGCTCGTTGCCGTGCTGTCCAGCCACGAGCAGAAATGTGGGCTTGTCTTGGTTGAGCCCTGAGGGAATCGCTATACCCTTCTCGGTGAGGATGCACAGGAAGAGATCCCTTGCATCGTAGTTTCTTGTTTCTCTCGTTCTTCCGACAATCTTGACCACGAGTTGCGGTGAGATGTGATCAGCGCGGCTGAGAAAGCGCGCTATATCCTCATTCTGACTGTAGCGGGTGAATAGGCTTTCTTCCAGCGGCGTTTTTATGTTTTCAGCCGTAAGATTATGAGCCAAGGCTAGAATGAGAAAAATGTTGAGAACTAAGACCTTATGATATTTTTTTGCCATCATGACATTCTTCCTCCGATAGGTCATCTTGGGGTGATGTCCTCTCTTTGGTTTCGAATCAGGATCTCAAGCCAATTGACATCATCAGAGCCAGATGGCCTTCGACCTTATTTCTTTTTTTCTACCTCTTATTGCGAGGGGTGAAGGATTAATGGCAGATCCACAACCTGGGCAGCGCGCAGGAGGCGGAAACGCACTTCCTCGTTCCAGCCGAATCGGGAGAGATACATCCCCAAGGAGTTGTTATCCGTGAACGTGTTCCCATCGACAGAGAGAATCACATCGCCTTTTTTGAACCCGGACGACTTGGCTGCACCATCTATCGGGTCTCTCTCGACGACCAAGTTCTCCAGTCCCTCGATCTTTTTCAGCCTTAAGCCGATGGAGGGATAAGCCGGAAGTTCTTCCTCCGGAATACCCCAGATAAAATCGGCCAGGCTGCGTGAAATCCTCACTTCTTTCTTTTCCCTTGGGATGTCCACACAGACCAACGTTGTGAACGGGAGGCGAGTATTTTCGAAAGCCCTTCTGTTTATACCAAGGTTGTACAGAACGTGTCCTGATCCGGCTAAGACAACCAGGCGTTTATCCTCTCTCTCAGCAATACGCACAGCATTGGCGGCCATGACTTCATCCCAGGCAGATTGAGCTCTGTACAAACCTTCGAAGGCCATCTCCAATCCCTTCCCCTTCATCTGGTGGGGAATCGGAGTGCTCTCAAAAATTGCCCAAATCAGCTTCCTGTGTTCTTCATGAGTGAGATCCGGCTCAGGAATCTGTTGTTTTTCTTCGTCTGAGAGAGCTGTCCATCCTCTCATCCGGATCTTGTGGATAAGGGATCGAGGCGCATTGAGAGCGTAGAGGGAGATTCTGTTGTCCTTGGTGAAGAAAAAAATGTCTTCGTAAAACTTAAAATTCAGGTTCCAATGGACATACCATTGGGAGCACCGGAGAAATTCTTCGGTGGAAAGAATAGCGAGGCTCCATTTGTTGAGCACTTCCTGACTAGAGACTGGAAACATTTCCAGCCCCACAGACATATCCTTATCAACGGCGTGAAGGGCTCGAATCACCTTAAGCTGGATATCGTGGATGGGAAGACTGTTGTGTGTTTCCCCGAGGTAGACGAACCGGCTCTTCCCCATTTCTTTGATCATATCAGAGAAAGAGACGGGTTTTCCGGTCCGGGCAGAGAAGATCCTATCAGCGGTGATGGTCATCGTTTTGTCTTTTAGTTTTTTATCGCCGATGTTGAGGCGAAGAACTTGCTCCTCTTCTTTTCCGGCCAAGGAGAGCGAGGCAAAAACAATCATCCCCAAAACGAGAAGTTTTTTGGTATTCATGGTTTCATCTCCAAAATTTTTTTGTCTGATACTTAGTCTGTTCGATCTCTTTTCAAGTTGAGGATTTCAGGATTTAGAAGCTTTATGCAGTAAGGCCAAACGATGTCCCTTATTCTTCTTCGGGTTTGATTCGGCCTTCTTTAACCGCCTCGCTAACGATCTTCTTCTGGAGATGGCTCGGGACTTCCTCGTAATGAGAAAACTCTAGGAGGAAGGAGCCTCTTCCCCCTGTGATAGAGGTCAAAGAAGGTTCGAAGTCCAGCATTTCGGCCATCGGCACTTGGGCTTTGATGATGCGGAGGCTTCCCCTCTGTTCCATGCCCTGGACCTTACCCCGCCTCCCGTTGAGATGGCCCATGATGTCTCCCATGTAGGCTTCAGGGGTGTAGACCTCGACATCCATGATCGGTTCCAAGATCGTGGGTTTGGCTTCTTTTATCCCCTTTTTAAAGGCCATCGAGGCAGCAATCTTGAAGGCAATATCCGAAGAATCCACTTCGTGAAAGGATCCATCATACAGGATGACCTTGAAATCGACTGTGGGATATCCCGCCACCACACCCTTTTTCCTGGACTCTTGGATGCCCTTTTCGATAGACGGGATGAAGTTCTTGGGAATGGCCCCGCCGAAGATTTTATCTTCAAACTCGAAATCTTTTCCTCTAGCCAGCGGTTCGATCTTGATCTTCACATCTCCATACTGACCGCGCCCTCCTGTTTGCTTTTTATACTTGCCTTGGACATCAGAACGTCCTTTAATGGTTTCTTTGTACGGGATTTTCGGCGGTTTAAGGAGAACATCCACGTTATACCTTTTTTTGAGCCTGTCGGTGATGATCTCAACATGAAGCTGACCATTGCCTGAGATAATCAGCTCGTTCGTCTCCGAATCTCTTTCGATGCGAGCCGTAGGGTCTTCTTCGGTGATCCGGTGAGTGGCTTGGGAGATTCTGTCCTCGTCGGCCCTGGTTTTTGGTTCGATAGCGAATGATATGGAGGGCTCAGGGAAACTTATGGGTGGGAATTCGATTCCGCTACTCTTGGCACTCAGGGTATCCCCGGTGTAGGTGGCCTTTAGCTTCGCTACAGCAATGATATCTCCGGCCTTGGCTTGCCCGGCCGGGATTTGTTCTTTACCCTGGAGGAAAAACAAACCGCTGAGTTTTTCATCAGTATCTTGACTCGTGTTGGCCACGGTGGAATCGGGGCCGATTTTTCCTGAAAAAATTCTCATCAGCGAGATTCTACCTGTGTACGGATCGGAAATCGTCTTGAAGACCAATGAAGAGTAAGGCCCTTCCACCGAAGGCTTCAATCCTTCCTCTTTTCCCTTAATTTTAGCTTCAATGTCCTCCCTTTCTAGGGGTGAAGGAAAAAAATGATTGATTCCCTCCAGGATAGGCTGAATCCCTATATTCAGAGCAGCCGAGGTCACGTAGATCGGGAACAGCTGACGGGTGAGGATGCCTTTTCGTAATCCCTCTCTGAGTTCATCGGACGTGAGTTCGCCGTTTTCGAAGTACTTCTCCATCAAATTTTCGTCGTTTTCAGCGACCATCTCCGTCAGTTCTTCAGCCTTTTTTTCCGCTTCCGCTCGGAGGTTTTCTGGGATGTCCACTTCCTTGAATTTTCCACTCTCGTCTTTCTCAAAGACGAAGGCCTTCTTGGCCAATAGATCGATGACACCAGAGAAGTCTTTCTCTTCACCGATGGGAAGCTGGACAGGGATGGCCTGACGACCGAAGGACTGTTGGACGGAGTCAAGGGTACGCTTGAAATCGGCATTCTCTCTATCCAGTTTATTGATGACGATGATCCGGGGAAGGTTAAATTCCTCGAGCATTTCCCAGGTTTTCTCTGTCCCGACTTCCACTCCAGAGGCACAGCAGACGAGAACAACTCCGGCATCGACAGCTCTCAACCCAGCCCGTGTATCCCAAAGAAAATTCGTGTACCCAGGGCAATCGATGATATTGATCTTATTCCCTTGCCAATCCAGATGACAGGCGCTGGAATTGATCGAAATGCTTCTCTCGATTTCCTCGGGATCATAATCGGTGATGGTGTTTCCCTTCTCGACCTTGGTTAGCCTATTCGTAACACCCGCCTCGAAGAGAAAGGCAGACGTCAAAGATGTCTTTCCAGAAGAACCATGGCCCACCATGGCGACATTCCTGATCTTATCAGCAGCATAGTCTTTCATTTTGGAGCCTCCCTAAGAAATTCTCGTTTTTATCCGAGATCGTTATCTTTTCGTAAGAAAGAGCAACGGATATAATACAACAAAATTTCCCCTCTTCTCAAGAGTTAATATGAATCGAAGGTCAGGTTTCGTTATTTTGTTAAACTGGGGATTAAAATTTTCCTTCGTTGTCTGTCTATCGACAGGAACCCTGAGCTTCCTCCTCTATTTTATTTAAAAAAATTTTTAAATCTTTAGGGAGTGGAGAACTAAACTCAACACGCTTATCCGTTTCGGGATGGAGGAAACTCAACAGGTGAGCGTGGAGGAAGAGACGCGGGCAGTCGATCTTGACAGCTTGACGACCGTAACGACGGTCGCCGGCGATCGGATGGCCGGCGGCGGCTAGATGAACTCGTATTTGATGCGTTCGTCCAGTGATCGGTTGGATATCGAGGAGAGTGAAACGCTCGAATTCCTGTTGTACTGTGTAACGGGTTTCTGCCGGGCGCGGTTTTCTCGTTTTAACAGACACCCGGGCCCCATGTTTAGGATGGCGTCCGATGGGCCAAGTGATTTTTCCTTGTTTAGGGGACATTTTTCCCAGGATAAGTCCTAAATAATGTTTGTCGACCATCTTGTTCTTGAACTGGCGTTGGAGGTGGACATAGGCTCTTGGCGTTTGGGCGATAACCATCAATCCTGACGTTTCCTTGTCCAGGCGGTGGACAATGCCCGGTCTTTCTTCGGGCCCGATGTCCTTGAGTTCCGGATAATGGAAGAGAAGAGCATTGGCCAAAGTGCCCTGCCTTACCCCGGCTCCAGGATGGACGACAATCCCTGAAGCTTTATCGATGATAAGAACGTGTTCATCCTCAAAAATGATGGCCAGCGGGATATCTTCAGCTTGGATTTTTTGCCGGCCCGGAATTTTGAATTCGACTTCAATCATATCCCCTACCCTTAAACGCTGACTGGATTTTGACGCTTGGCTGTTGACCTGGACTTTCCCTTTATCGACGAGTCTTTGAATTTGGGCCCGGCTCAGTTCTTTGATCTTTTCCGAAAGAAACCGATCCAGTCTCTGATGAGTGGCGGCTGATGGGGTGATCAAGAATTTTTTTTTAGACACGTTTCCTTTTTTTAAGGAAAAAATACAGAGCCATCCCGCCCAGTAATCCAAGTACACAAAAGAGCTGTGGGAGTGAAATACTCAGATAGGGAGAGGGGCCTTGGATAAGGAAGGCGCGATCGGGATGATCTCCTCTGTAAAACTCGGTGAAATACCGGATTAAAGAATAGTTGATGATGTAGAAGGCAAACACCTGACCATCAAATTTTTTCCTCTTCAGGATGACAAACAGGATAATGAAGTTCAGGAAATTTAAGGCTGATTCGTATAGCTGAACCGGATGGATAGGAGTGTGGAGATCGATCCCGGTTAGGTCGTGGGCATACTCATTGTGAAATTTGATTCCCCAAGGAATCGTGCAGTCTCGGCCAAAACAGCACCCGGCCGCAAAACAGCCGATTCGACCGAATCCATGTCCGAGAGCCAAAGCCGGACCGGCCAGATCACCGACTTTCCAGGTCGGAATTTTGTATTTACGAAAATACCAGAGGGCAAAAATTATCCCAAAGGCCAGCCCCCCCTGAAAAACCCCGCCTGACCGGGCCAGGGTGAAAAGTTCGGAGGGATACTCAGTGTAATAAGAAAAATGCCCGATGAACAGGATGAGTTTGGCTCCGATAAGGGAGATGATAACCGTGTAAAAGGCCATATCGATCAACCGTGAGGCGGGAAGTCCCTGTTTTTTCGCCTGGACATACACGAACCAGAAGGCAAAAGCGACGCCCAACGCCATCATCAATCCGTAGGTGTGGATGGTGATAGGACCGATTTTTACCAGGATCGGAAACATTATATTTTCCTCTTAAAAATCAACAGCAGAATCAGGCTTACAGCGCCGATGCTGACGCAGGCATCAGCGACATTGAAAGAAGGCCAATGCCATTCTTGAACATGAAAATCCAAAAAATCAATCACGTATCCCCTGAAAATTCTATCGACCAGATTGCCGAGAGCACCGGCCAGGATGAAGGAGAAGGAGAGGACCATCAGTTTTTCGGTCGGCGGAGTCCTAAAGAAGTAGTAGACGACCAGGACTAGCGCCACTAATGAGGCCAACATCAGGAGATAAAAGACAGCCGGACTCCGAGATTGACCGAGAAACCCGAATATGGCCCCTCGATTGTGGATATGGGTTAGGTTGAAAAAGCCGGGAATGATTCTCTTGCTTACTGACAGCGGGACAGTGCGGCTTATCCATAACTTCGTCACTTGATCCGCTAGCAAAACGAAGAAAATGAAAATGAAATAGACCCCCTTTTTTTTCATCTGCTCATTCCCTGGACGACATCCTCACACCGTCGGCAGAGTGCGGGGTACTCCTGACTTTGGCCCACGTAGGGAGTGAGGTTCCAACATCGCGAACACTTCTTCCCGGGGGCTTCACGAATTTTTATCTTAAGTTCTTCCTCAGCGCTCGGAGTAAGAGAGACAGCCGAAACGATGAACAGACTCGGGAGTTGGTGTTCGTAGCTGTTGAGCAGGTCTTGAAGGCTCGGGGGGACCTCGAGTGTTACCTCGGCTTCAAGAGAATTGCCGATGTGCTTTTCCTCTCTGGACTTTTCCAGTTCCTTCAGTACTTGATTCCTGACACCAATGAGCTTTTGCCAATCATTGAAAATATCGGGAGGCAGCCATTTTTCCTCTGAAGAGGGAAATTGTTCGAGATGTATAGATTCCTTCTTCCCTTTAAACTCAGGCATGGCTTCCCACGCTTCTTCGGTGGTGAAAGGAAGCACCGGGGCCATGAACACCAGAGTTCTTCTGAGTAGATGGAAGAGAGCTGATTGGGCGGATCTGCGTAGCTGGGACATCTTCCCAGAACAATACAGCCTGTCTTTGAGGACATCCAGATAGAACGCGCTCAACTCCACTGTGAACAAGTTGTAGACGGTGTGAAAGACGACGTGGAATTCATAGTTTTCATAGGCCTTGAGTATTCTTCGACCCAGCATCGAAGATTTTTCAAGAATCCATCTATCGAGGGGTTCCATATCCTGAGGGGAGATCAAGTCTTCATCAGGATTAAAATCGTAGATGTTCCCCAAAAGAAATCTCCAGGTATTCCTGATCTTGCGGTAAGCCTCGATCAGCCTCTGCCGGATCTCGTTCCCGAACCGGGCATCCTCTTTGTAGTTCAACATAGCTACCCAGAGCCTCAGGATTTCGGCTCCGTTTTGAGAGATGATCTCCTCAGGTTCGATGAAATTTCCCAGGGATTTGGACATTCCTCTCCCCTGTTCGTCCAAGACAAATCCATGGGTGAGGACGGTTTTATACGGGCTTCGGTCCTTGGCTGCTACACCCACGAACAGGGAGCTGTTAAACCAGCCCCGGTATTGATCATGTCCTTCTACATAGAGATCAGAGGGCCAAGGCAAGTCCTCACGTTGGCCCAACACGTTATGGCTGGCGCCTGATTCAAACCAGACATCGAGGATGTTATTCTCTTTATTAAATTTTTGGGAGCCGCATTGAGGGCATTTTGTGTTGTCGGGAATGAGCTCTTCGACGTCCCGAGTATACCAAGCATTCGACCCTTCTTCGGCAAATATATCAGCCATCTTCAAGGTGATCTCTTCTCCAGCCAGAATGTGTTCACAGTCGTGACAGTAAAAGGCAGGGATCGGGACACCCCAAGAGCGTTGCCGGGAGATACACCAATCTGGGCGGGCCTCAACCATATTCAATATTCTCTCTTCACCCCAGGAGGGAATCCAGCGTACATTCTTGATTTCCTGGACGACCTTGTTCCTAAGCTCATTCTTATCCATGGCGATGAACCATTGGGCTGTAGCGCGAAAAATCACTGGATTCTTACAACGCCAACAGTGGGGGTAGGAATGGACAATCTCCCCTTCCCAGATCAAGCTGCCTTCTTTGTTCATGTCTTCGTTGATCTTGGCATTGGCCTCGAAGACATTCATCCCGCCGTATCTTTCCACTTGGGGGACAAAATGGCCTTCGCTGTCGACGGGTGTGTAGATGTCCAGATCATAGGCAAGTCCGGTCAGATAATCTTCGTAACCGTGACCCGGAGCGGTGTGGACACAGCCCGTTCCTTGATCGAGAGTGACATAATCGGCCAAGACGAACAGAGATTCTCGATCGATGAAGGGGTGACGGGCCTTCAGACCCTCCATTTCTCGACCAAGAAACGTGACCAAGATCTTAGGGCTCTTTAATCCAAATTCCTCTGAGATGACGGGAATGAGTCTTTTGGCGGCGACGTAGACATCTCCGTCGGCTTGGAACGCACCATACTCGAAATCAGGATGGAAGGCGATGGCCAGGTTCGCCGGCAGTGTCCAAGGAGTGGTGGTCCAGATGAGGACATAAACGTCTTTTCCTTTCAAAGCGGGATATTTTTTGGATAGATCCGAGATCATCGGGAATTTGACGTAAATGGAGGGGGAAGGTCGATCTTTGTACTCGATTTCGGCTTCGGCCAAAGCCGTGCGGCAGTGGGGACACCAGTGCACGGGCCTTTTTCCCTTGTAGATGTTTCCAGACGCAAAAAAAGACGCCAGGTACCGAAGGACATTAGCTTCATACTCAAAATCCATGGTGAGATAGGGTTTGTTCCATTCTCCGAACACACCCAACCTCTTGAACTGGTCTCTCTGGATGGCGACATACTTTAGGGCGTATTTCTTGCATTCTTCTCGAATCTCGATGACCGAGAGGTCTTTTTTCCTCTTTCCCAGGAGCTGGTCGACTTTGATTTCGATCGGAAGTCCATGACAGTCCCAACCAGGTAAATATGGAGATTTATAATCCTGCATCGTCTTTGTCTTGACGATGAAATCTTTCAAAATTTTGTTCAGAGCTGTCCCGAGATGGATGTTTCCGTTGGCATAGGGAGGACCGTCGTGGAGAATGTATGTTGGTGCGTTTGCCCGTTCCGCCTGAATCTTTCCGTATAGATTCATCGCCTCCCATTTCTTGATCAGCGCGGGCTCTTTTTGGGGCAGCCTGGCCTTCATCGAAAAGGCTGTTCGAGGGAGGTTGAGGGTCTTCTTGATGCTGTTACTTTCAGCCATGATTGTCTCCACGTATTATTTGATTATCAGAATATTATAGACCAAGTCATTTTAATCCACCAGAGGAAAAAGTCAACTTTGTGGACCCAGCGGCGGTCGATCCGCCAGAGTGAACGACGGCTGCGTTATGAGGAATGGCAGAATAGGCAAAATTTAGTCTTCTATATAATGAGCTCCGAGACTGACGGGATTGCTGATAGCTGCGTGGGTGATAAGCAGGGCCACCTGGATCCCGTGTTTGAGGCCGACAATTTTAGGATCCATCATGGCCTCTTTGTAGAATTTCTCGATCCTGTGGCGAAGATAATCCAGGTCGGCCCGGGCTCTTTCCAGCCTCTTGCTGGTTCGGATGATCCCGGCGTAATTCCACATCGTAGACCGGATGAACACCCAGTCCTGATTGATGAGAGCAGGGTCGATCTCTTCTTCTCTTTTCGGGTAATACCACTCATGGATATCGGAAAAGGAGTACGGAAGACGGGATTTAAAATGAGTGGTGATGTGTCTGGCGGCCCGGGATCCCCAGACCAGCCCTTCCAGAAGAGAGGTGGAGGCTAGCCGATTAGCACCATGGAGACCTGTGCAGGAAACTTCTCCGACAGCATACAAGCGCTTCACCGAGCTAAGTCCCCATGTGTCCACCAGAACTCCTCCACAGCAGTAGTGGGCGGCCGGGACTACTGGGATTGGATCCTTGGTGATATCGATGCCGTACTGATGACATGTTTTGTAGATAGTGGGGAAACGCTTCTTGATGTCAATCTTAGCATGCGAAGCAAGATCTAGGCAGACATAAGCTGAGTTGGTATTCGTCATCACCTCGTAGATCGCTCGGGTGACCTCGTCTCTAGGTGCCAGCTCTTTTTTCTTAGAATAATCACCCATGAAGCGGCGGCCGTCTCGGGTGATGAGTTGGGCGCCTTCGCCTCTCACTGTCTCGGAGATCAAGAATCCATCCGCATCGCGGTGGAAAAGAGATGTGGGATGAAACTGAATGTACTCCATGTTGACGATCCTGGCTCCGGCTCTGTAGGCCATCGCATATCCATCTCCGATCGCACTGCGGGGATTAGAAGTGTAGAGATATATGCTCCCGCATCCTCCTGTTGCCAAAATTGTGTAGGGAGCAAAGATGGTTTTAACCCTCCTGGTCTTATTGTCCAAAATATAGGCGCCGATGCACTCTGCTTCCTTGTAAAAAGAGGTTGGATTCTTAGAATGGTGAGGGACAGTCAGAAGATCGACGGCCGTGTGATTCGCAAGAAGCGTGACGTTGGAATATTTTTTCAGCGCGGCGATGAAATTTTCTTGGATAGTCTTACCGGTCGCATCCTTGATGTGCAGAATCCTTCGTCTCGAGTGGCCGGCTTCCTGCGCGTAATCCAGAGTATCCGGAGAACTGCGGGTAAACGGAATACGAAGTTCTTTAATCAGGATGTTTTCGACCGCTTCTTTTCCCTCCTTGGCCAAAACATCTACGGCTTCTGGGTTGTTGATGCCGTCACCCGTTTGGATGATATCCTCTTTCAGAAGCTCAGGATGGTCATCATAACCGAGAGAGACGATTCCCCCTTGAGCATACAGAGTGTTTGATTCTAGGGCGTCTGAATTTTTGGTGATGATCATCACCTTTAGTCCGCTCTTTGCGGCTCCTAATGCGGCGCTGGCTCCAGCAATACCGCAGCCGATAACCAAGACATCTGTGGACAAATTCTTTTCCGCAACCATGTCTACCCTTTCATGAATTCTAGAGAGATATCGACTGATTTGTAGGAGTGGGTAAGACTCCCGACGGATATGAAATCGACACCCAGCGAGGCGATATTCCGGACATCTCGCAGTCGCACGGCACCCGAAACCTCCACGGGCACTCGTCCCTTAATCCAGTCAACAACATTTTTCATCTTTGCCAACGGCATGTTGTCGAGCATGATCATATCAGCCCCAGCTCGCACGGCTTCCTGGGCTTGGGCCAGGCTGGTCACTTCGACTTCGATTTTTATACCTGGACTCACCTTCTCTCGAACCAACTGAACGGCATCTTTTATGCTTTTGACGAGCAGGAGGTGGTTATCCTTGATCATCACCATCTCGGATAGGTTGAAGCGGTGATTCTGGCCTCCTCCCATCCGGACCGCGTATTTCTCGAGCATTCTCAATCCTGGAGTCGTTTTTCGTGTATCCAGGATTTTGGTCTTCGTTCCGGCCAAGGCCTCGACAAATTGACTGGTGGCCGTGGCGATTCCTGAAAGACGCTGGAGGAAATTCAAGGCTGTTCGTTCCCCTTTGAGGAGGGACACAGAAGCGCCTTTGATTTTGGCCAGCTTAATCCCCTTTTGGAAGGGCTGGCCATCACGGCAGTTAATCTCGAACGAAATCCGAGGATCGATAAGCTCAAAAACCCTCTTTGTCACTTCAATTCCGGCCATAACTCCTTCTTCTCTAGGCAAGAATACAGCCTCTGATCGAGAGTCAGCCGGGATGATATTCTCTGAGGTGATGTCCCCATCAGGCATATCTTCCTTCAAGGCGGCCCGGATGAGCGAATCAAACTCTGAAGCCTTCATCGGGAAAGATTATAGTTTTTTCTATCCGAACCGTCAAATGACGCCTCTGAGGAAGATCCGGATGATTGTCTCCTCGTCATAAACGAGATTCTCTGTTTGTACGAGGCAAAATTGGATTCCATTCTCATTTGACATAGACTCAAAAAGACCCTTAAATATAATAGCATGTCGAGAAACAAGATTCTTTATATTCTGATCTCTGCCGTTGTTTCTGCTCTGCTGTTATGGATTTTACTGTCACGCGTGGAGACCGGGGATCTTGTCCAGACCTTTTCCAATATTTACTATCCAGCTCTTTTAGCTTATGTGGCGATTGCGCTCCTGGGAGCTGTTTTACGATCATGGCGGTATAAATGGCTCCTTCAACCTGAGCCTATCGGTTGGCGAGATATCTTCCTGGTTACCCTTATCCGGAATCTGTTCGTCGATCTTCTTCCCTCGCGGATCGGCTCTCTCTCTTATATCTACCTGTTGAACAAAAGGCTCCGTTTCGCCTTTGAATCGGCGACCTCCACGTTTGTGGTGGCGTTTCTTTTTGACTTCATCACTCTCAGCCCTTTTCTTGTCCTCTCGATCTTGGCTGTCGGCTTTCGAGCCACATCCATGCCTCTGACTGCACTCCTCCTGTTGTCAGTGTTTTTCTTCGGGTTGATGGTTCTCATCTTGTGGAAGCTGGCTGAGATTTTTGTCGTCGTGGAAAAGTTCCTCCAAACTCTCTTTAGAGCTCTGAAATGGGAGAGGAAAAGATGGACTCGCCTTGTGCTTGAAAAGATTCAATCGACACGGCAGCATCTTCTTCGAATACAGGACAGAAACATATTTTTTCCTCTCTTTCTCCTCTCTTTAGTCATAAGGGCGGCCAAGTACGGCGCCCTGTATGTTCTCCTTTTTTCTCTCCTTCGATTCCATGGGATCACTTTAAGGAGTCTGAGTATGTGGAAGACAATTCTCGGAATCACCGGAGCTGAATTGACCTCGGCCCTGCCGATTAAGGGGATCGCCGGCTTTGGCACCTGGGAATCTGCCTGGGCTCTGGCTTTTCAGCTGATGAATTTTGATGCTCGCTTGGCCATACTCTCCGGGATAGGCGTGCATCTCCTGACCAATCTTTTTGAGTATTCCATGGGGATACTGGCTATCCTTGTCTTGGCTCTGCTGTTGCTCAAAAGGAAAAATACTAGTCCAACTTCCTGAGATTTGCAATTGTTCATAATATATATTAGGATAATCGAGGTTCGAAACCAGTTAGTGCGGAGTCAGAAATTCTAATAAAGACTCTTCACGCGCCTTATGTTCCACTTGTGATTATGCTTAAAAAAGGAGATGACCGACCAGATGGCTAAAAAGTCAGTCAAAAGAGCCGATGTCAGGAAGAAGCGGTATCTGAAAGAACTTCTCAACCGAGATCCCAGAGACTGTGCCTTCTGCGTTCTTGGAGCTGGACACGGCGGTTTAGCGATGGCCGCACATCTGGGCCTCATGGGTTGTCGGGTTCATCTGTACAACCGGAGTATCGAGAAAATTCGGCCGGTTCGGAAAAGGAAAGGTATCAAGGTTGAAGGAGAGGTCAAAGGGATCGGGAAGATCGAACTGGCTTCGAACAACATCGAAGAATGTTTAGAAGGAGTCGAAGTCCTGATGGTCGTGGTTCCGGCTACTGCTCACCAGTTCATCGCCCGCATCTGTGCGCCTTACCTTAAAGAGCATCACATTGTCATCCTCAATCCCGGACGGACAGGCGGGGCCTTGGAGCTTCTCCACACTTTGAGAGAAGAGGGATTAAAAGAATATCCGTTCATCGCCGAGGCCCAGACCTTCATCTATGCTTCGAGGGCATTGGGACCGGCTCATGCCAGGATTTTTTCGGTAAAAAACTCGATTCCGCTGGCGACTCTTCCTGCTTACTGGATTCCCGGTGTGGTTAAAGTCATCAACCGTGTCTTCCCTCAATTTGTCCCTGGGGATAACATCATCAAGACAAGCTTTGATAACATCGGGGCGGTTTTTCATCCTGCCTTAACCATCCTCAACGCGGGTTGGATAGAGGAAACCCACGGTGACTTTGAGTATTACATCCAGGGAGCGAGTCCTTCGATAGCCCATATCCTGGAAAGATTAGACAGAGAAAGACAGAACGTGGCCGCCGCTTTAGGTATAAAAGCCATAAGTGCTCGAAACTGGTTGTATACGGCCTACAGTGCAACAGGTCGGGACCTTTACGAAGCCATCCATGATAATCCAGGCTATGTCGGGATCAAGGCACCTGATAGACTGTTCCATAGGTACATCGAAGAGGATGTGCCGATGAGTCTTGTTCCGATCGCTTCCATCGGGGCCAAGCTTAAGGTGGAAACGCCCACCATAAACGCCATCATCCATCTTGCCTCCATAATGAGAGGTGAGAATTTCTGGGAAACGGGCAGAACGGTAGAACGGTTAGGGTTAAAGGATTTATCTCTGAGGGAGATTCGCCTCCTGGCCGTGACAGGAGAGATTTAACTCTCGGAAGAAAAGGCGTCTGTCTCTTGATCACGTCTGATCGACACCAAAATTCTTGGAGTTTCGAGTTATATTCAACGCATGAAAGATTCTGAACTCCCCCTCGAAAAAATATTTCCTTTGACCCGAGATGATTTGGGCCAAGTCTTGACACTGGCCCTCTCGAGAGGTGGTGAATTTTCAGATATCTTCCTCGAGCACAGGGTTCATCATGTCATCAATATGGAAGAAGATATCATCAAAGAAACATCAGAAAGTGTCTCATTGGGCCTGGGAATTCGTGTGATTTCTGGTGATATGACGGGGTACGGCTGTACCAACGATCTATCTCTCGAGAAAGTGAAAAAAGTCGCTCGTACGGCTGGGGCTGTGGCTGCGGAAGGAAGAGGGAAACGGCTCGGCTTGTTGCGTCCCACCCTCCTCGGGAATAATTTCTATCCCCTCTCTTTTCCTGCCGATAAAGCTCGATTGGAGGAGAAAATATCTCTGGTCAAGAGAACCTATGAGGCTGCCCAGGATGTTGACCGGAAGATCAAAAAAGTCAAGGTCATCTTCCTGGATCAGAGGCAAACTCTTATCGTTGCCGATTCAGATGGGAACATCGTCTCTGACGAGCGCCCACTCGTGAAACTCACCTGCGCTTCCATCTCTGAGAAAGGGAAACGGAGAGAAGTGGGATTCTTCGGCGGTGGGGGCCGGGTAGGCCTTGAGTATTTTTCTAAGGACCTCTCTCCAGAACGGATCGGCCGGGCGGCAGCTCAAGAGTCCCTCCATCTGCTCGAAGCGGCAGACCCTCCAGCCGGTGAGATGCCCGTGGTTCTGGCCCCGGGACACAGTGGGGTTCTCATCCATGAAGCTGTCGGACATCTTCTCGAGGCCGATTTTATCCGGAGAAAAACCTCCGTCTTCTGGGATAAGATGGGGAAAAAAATCGGTTCCGGTCAGCTCAACATCTACGATGATCCGACGATGCCACACTTTCGAGGATCCTACAACATAGATGATGAAGGGACTGTTCCCGAACGCATCCCCCTGATTCAGGGAGGAAAGATGGTTGGATTACTCCAGGATAAACTTTCAGCCAGGTTGATGGGAATGCCGTTGACCGGACACGGACGCCGACAGGATTACACGGGTATCCCCCTTCCCCGGATGAGCAACACCTACGTGGATAGAGGAGAATTCGATCCGGAAGAAATCATCCGTTCAGTTCAGAAAGGATTTTATGCCCACAAATTTCAGGGAGGACAAGTGGAAGATTCAGGGAAATTCACTTTTTCCGTCAGCTCTGGATTCCTGATCGAAGACGGGCGATTGACGGCTCCCGTACGGCAGGCCACTCTCGTCGGGAGCAACATCGATATCTTAAAAAGAATCGACAAGCTCGGGTCCGATCTCGAATTCGGTCTTCAGACAGGAATCTGCGGGAAGGGAGGACAAGGTGTCCCCGTCAATGATGGGTGTCCGACTATCAAGATCAGGAAGATGACGGTAGGAGGACGGCTCTGATGGAAAGAGACTGGACCTCCTCAAGAGGGATAGTCGAAGACATCGTGTTATACAGTCAAAAGCACGGAGCTGATGAGGTGGAGGCCACGGTTTTCGAAACTTCAGAGTTCAATGTCGATGTTCGTCTAGGACGGATTGAAAATCTGGTAGAAGCCGGTTCAAGGTACTTAGGCTTGAAGGTGATAAAAGATAAAAAAACCGCCTACGCTACCTCTTCGGATCTATCACGAGACACTCTCCATCTTCTGGTCAAGAATGCCGTCAAAAGGGCGAGCTGCGCTTACCCGGATAAATTCAGCGGTCTTCCCTCTCTTCAGAAGCAGGAGATAAACATTCCAGGGCTCAGGCTCCATGATTCAACCATCCCGGAAATGGGGCCGGACCGGAAGATTGCTCTTGCCATGGAGACTGAAAGGATCGCCATCGCCGAAAAGGATATCACTAATTCTCATGGGGCAAGTTTTGAAACAAAGGAAGTTAAAACCCTATTAGCCAACTCCAACGGTTTCCTGAACGGGTATGAAGAAACCGTCTGCAGTCTCAGCCTCGGCCTTCAGGCTGGAGATACGGACACGAGGGCCGAGGGCTACTGGTTTTCGGCCCAGCGCCATTTTGAAGACATCGAATCTCCAGAAGTGGTGGCCAAAAAAGCTGTCGACCGCACGTTGCGGCAGCTCAATCCAAAAAAAATAAAAACTCAATCTGTTCCCGTTCTGTTCGAACCGATGATGACCTCCTGGCTGCTCGGGTTCCTGTTTGCCTGCGTTTCCGGGATTGCTGTCTACCAGAAAGCGTCTTTCTTGGCCGATAGACTTGGCAAGCAAATCGCAGACGAGAAGATCAACGTTTTTGATGATGGTTTGCTTACCAGAAAATTAGGTACGAGGCCGTTTGATTCTGAAGGAATTCCCAGCCAAAAGACCACGGTCATCCAGCAGGGTGAACTTCGCAACTTCCTCTGCAATACCTATGCGGCCCGGAAGCTCGGGCTCGAATCCACGGCCAACGCGGATGGCCCGAGTGTCGGCCCGAACAATTTCTATCTTCAGCCCGGGAAGGATCTGCCCTCGGATATGATAAGTTCTATGGACAAAGGATTGATCTTGACCCGGACGATCGGTCATGGGCTCAATCCGATCACCGGGGATATATCCAGAGCAGCTTTCGGTCTCTGGGTCGAGAGGGGGGAAATATGTTACCCGGTCTCGGAGATCACAATATCCGGGAATCTTGGGGATTTCTTGAAGAACGTCGAAGCGGTCGGGAATGAGCTTGATTTCCGGACTTCTATCTGTGGGCCCTCTGTCCTGATCAAGAATGTTTTGGTCTCAGGTGAGTAGGTGTTTTCTGTCTGGGTCAGTCGTTCATCTTAGAACGTGTCAAAATGAATCACGTCTTCAAGTTTCCTTTTTGGGATGTGGAGCTGACCGCTTTCGTCTTTCCAATACTTCACAGAATCCTTCATCTCTTCCAATTGCGGTGACTCATCCGGATACCCTAGGGCGATCACAGAATCGATACTATAGCTCTCTGGAATATTCAGGATGTCTTGGAGGCGGGATCGGTCGACTGAGATAAGCCAACAACTTCCGATGCCGTGATCCCAAGCCGCTAGAATGAGGTTTTCGACCGCGGCCCCAGCATCTCTCTCAAAACCTTTATCCCGGATCCTGGTGTTGACGAGAGTCACCACGTAAGCCGTGGGTTCATGGCCGGGCTTAGGATTGCCTTCCGGGGAGATGTAAGCAGCCCACCTCAGGCAGGGAAAGACATTCTTCCGGATAGATTCATTACTGACGACAACAAATTCGAACGGTTGAAGGTTGGCTGCCGAGGGCGCCAATCTCGCTGCATCCACAAGTTTCCGTAAGACGTCTTGAGGAAGAGGGTCTGGCCTAAACTGACGGATCGACCTTCTTGAAAGGATGATATCGGTGAGCGTCATTTGATTTTCCTCCTGTTGAGAAATTAGCCTTGGAGGAGGATCGCCTTTAATGTTTCGGCATACTCCTGACTTTCCTTGTCAGGAGTAATAAATTCTATCTGATCTGGTCCAGAAACTCCCAATCCCAGTTCGGCGGCTCTCGCTATTTGCTCCTGTTCGAATATTTTTTTTCCCATGATTGCCTTGTTGGAACCTAAGTCCTTCAGGATGGCTAAGCCCGCCGCGTCGACAGCCACTCGATCACTGCCAGCCAAAAACACATTCGCCTCCTTTTTCTGTCCGGTCATCGGCCCCCCGTCGACAAAAGCCTCCAGGCCATCGAGCACGATAAGCTGCGGAGTATAGGCGAGGTTGATCTCCGCGATCATCTTCCGCATATCTGGTGAGCGATGGAGTTCGCGCATGAGCTTCTTAGGCGTGAATCCGACAGATAATTTTAGGGATAGAGTGAACACTCCGCCGTACTGGTGTGTTTTTAAACAGCACGTAGAGACGATGACATCGGCTTCGAGCGCAGATCGGGGTAACGCAAACCCGTTTTTCCAATGGTTCCCAGTTGGGTTAAAAGGAATCCAATCCGCATCTTCAAGTTCTTCGAAGTTGATTATCTGGAAATTCAATTCCTGAGCGAGATCGAATACCTGTTTTGACTCGAGGACAGCCTTGGTGGACGGAGGACCGCTTCGTTCCCCGATCGTAATTTCTGAAGCTCCTTCCTTTTTTATCTCTATCACCAGCTGCTGGAGCGTATCGTTGTGTGTTGATCCTGGGCAGGGATCTGCGGTGTTGAAGTTCGGCTTGATCATCACTTTTTTGTTGTCCAGACTCGAAAGGCCGAAGAGCCGGCAGACTTTTTGTGTAGCCTCTTTTCTATCTTGGGTTTTTACCAGGGCCACGACGGCTTTTTTTTTCTTTTTCCCAGATGATAGTGTGCCGAGAGGAGACATGCAGACTAAACCCAAGGATCCTTTGATAAAATCTCGTCGATTGAGTGTTGGGAGTTTTGAATCGGTCATCATCTATTCCTCCTCCTGATTATTTCCCAGAATACATCCCAGGAAATCGTCCCTCCTATTTTCTTACACTGCCGGGAATGAATCAATGATTTTTTGGGATTTCCTAGATTTTGCTGGCCACCCATAAAGCCAAGTCGGCTTCGGACATGGCACCGCTTGTCCGTCTGATTTCAGTTCCTTTCCTTATGACGATGAATGTCGGGACGCCCTGGACGCCGAATGCGGCCCCCAATTGAGGATAGGTCGAAACATTGATCCTAACCACCATCAGCTCCCCCCTCCGCCTTTTGGCCATCTCTTCGAGCGCAGGATGCATCATTTGACAGGGAGCACAGGTTGGTGAGTAAAAGTCGGCCAGGATAGGAAGAGCGGAATTCTGGAAGAGACTATAGACTTGATCAGGTCCTGGTTCTACAACGGCCCCCGGAATAGGGAGCACGTTCTGACATCGGCCGCAGATGACCTTCTTACCCTGGACATCGAGCGGATAGAAATTTGTTGTCCCGCAGTGAAGACAGCTGACTTTGACCTTCTCCGCCATGATCCTAAGTCCCTCTCAACATCAATCCAGAATCTTGCTCCTGTTATTTCTTCTTTTTCGGATAAGCAGGCGTTTTGGGCAGCCGTTTTTCATACACCTTTAACTCTTCAAGGATCACTTCTATCGCCTTGTTCAGTTGCTCATCGATCCCGGCATATTCTTTGGCGGGGTCGTTATCTACGTAGATATCGGGCTCGACTCCAATGCCCTCGATAATCCATTCTCCGTCAACACTGAAAGTGGCGAATTCGGGCTTATACAGAATCCCCCCATCCAAAAGGGGTAGAGATCCTCGGATACCGACCACCCCACCCCACGTTCGTTTTCCGATCAATTTTCCGAGTTTGTGCTTCCGGAAACGGTAGGGAAAAATATCCCCATCCGAAGCCGAGAATTCATCCATCAAACACACTTTGGGACCCAACATCACGGCATCTGGATCCGGTCTCGGTAATGTGTTGCGGGCAACACCCACCATAGCGATTTCCCGTCGGAGTCGTTCGATCAACATCGGCGAAACACTCCCACCACCGTTGCTCCGGACATCGATGATCAAAGCCTTCTTTCGAAGCTGAGGATAGAATTGTTTCACAAACTCGTTCAGTCCAGTCCGCCCCATATCCGGAACATGGACATAGCCCACTTTTCCTTGTGTCGCCTTGGTGACTTTTTCGATGTTGGTCTGGACCCAGTTGTGATAATACAAAGAGAGCTCATCACGGATGGGAATCACGGTCACCTCCCGGCTGCCCTCTTCTTTGGGTTCGGAGTTGACCCGAAGGGTGACCTGTTTACCGACTGTGTTCAGCAGGCTTTCGAAAGGATCGGTCATCGTGTTCGTCGCCTGACCTTGAATGGCGATGAGATAATCCCCTTGTTTGACATCGATCCCGACTTCGGTCAGCGGTGAACG